>JAUWMK010000118.1 GCA_030613185.1 Promethearchaeum sp. | reverse complement strand
TCCAATAATTGAAATGATACAAAATGAGGAGAACATATCATCAAAAATTGAGCATTATATTCCAAGGTCTAATTTCTGGGTTGCCACAAATGGTTCACTTTCAAATCCAAAAGAAAATTTGGAATGGTTTCCGTTAAGTATTTTAGATATTAAAGCAGAAGATTCAATAAAATTTGGTCAATTTACGGAGTTAGAAAAAGATTTTGATATTTCTCAAGGATTACCTGAAAAACATTGTTTAATTTCTTTAGAATTTGCAGAACGCTATGGATTAAACACAGGTGACCAATTTGATCTATGGTTCTGGTTTTTAAACAATACAGTTAGGTTTACAGTTGCAAGTTCATTTGATGAATTATATAAATTTCCTCTGGGGGAAGAAAAAGATATTGTGCTCGATCTTGAATGGTGGGGAAAAATTGCAAATGATTATGATAATACAGAAAACCCTCTTAATGATTGGGACGAAAGAGCAAATAAATTAATATTTATAATTAAAGACTCAGAGAATATTTATGATGTTAGAGATATTACAGGTTCAGAAGATTATATGGTCATCATTGGAGCGAATATTCTTCAAGTAATTGAAATGGAACAATGGGAGCTGAAATATCCTAAATTAAATTTGCTTTTTGTTTCAGAATATCTAACTTTAGCAATGAACATCGTTTTTATGATGGTCGGGTTTATATCAACATTAATTTCGGCGATTTTAATCAATGGAATCCTTTCAACATCAGTTGAAGAAAAAATAAGAGAATTTGGAATCCATAGAGTGTTAGGAGCTAGAAAAAAGTACAACATTCAACTCATACTCATTCAAGCATCAATAATTTGTACAATAGGAACAACTTTAGGAATAATCAGCTCTTCAGTTATTACTTCACAATTATTTATACCTCTTATCAATCGAAAGATTGCACAATATAATGTTCCTTCTACAGTATCCTTTATAATTCAACCCCAATCTATAATAATCTCATATGCTATCGGGATTGGAGTTTCAATGATAGTATCAATTATGCCTGCATTAAAAGTTTCGAGAATTAGTATAGTTGAATCAATAAATCCATATAGGCATTCTGAAGAGGTTTATAAAATTGAAAAAGAAGGTGCAGCCAATGTAAAATTGATATTTTTAGGCATTGTATTGGCTTTAAATGGGGGATTTCTTTATTTTATAATCCCTAAAGTATTACTTTCTTTAAAATTCTCATTGTTAGCAAACTTATTAATTGGAACTTTGCTCTTTTTCTTAATTGGAGTTAGTTTGATGGCAATAGGATTAATGCCGATATTTATAGGATTATTAATCAAAGTTTTTGAACCTTTCAGTCGAAAATTAATGAATATTGTCAAGGTAACGGTTTATAGACATCAAAGAAGAAATTTATCAACAATAGTTATGTTCGTATTGGCTTTTTCATTTATTATTTTTATTTCTTCCATGATGGAAATTCAATTGGAACAGGTCGGAGGGTTAATTCAGTATGATGAAGGATCCGACATTGTTGTAAGACCTAGAACCTATGATATTACTGCTCCAACATCAAATTTACAAAAAGAACTACTAAAAATCGAAGGAATTGAACGAACTTCAACACTATTGGCGAGTACTAGTGATTTGGAGAATATTTATTCAGAAGAACAAAAAGAGTTCAGTGTTGATTTAGGAGACTACATAAATTACAATTCAGCTGGCATATACTTATTTGGAGTTGATGAAAACTATAAGGATACTGTTTGGGACCCTAAATATATCGTATTTTCTGAGGGAAATAAAGATATAGCCTTTACTCAAGTATTCAATAATTCTGAAATTAATATTATCATTTCAGCCTCATTAGCAAGTGAACTTAAGATACATCTGGAGGATTCTGCACGTTTAACTTTTACCAGAGGAACAGAACAAGAGCCATATATTGTGAACATTGTAGGTGTCGCAAAATCAATGCCAGGATTAAAATTTAGATTTAGAGAAGCAGGAATTGGTGCGGGGGGAATGATGCCTGGAGGAGTTCTAATGTCTAATGTTAATTATCTTAAATGCATGAACATTCCAGGTGATGAAGATGCCTTCATTGATCAGATTTTTGTTAAAGTGAGTGAAAATTATAATCACACGTTAGTATCCCAAGAAATCAAGAATAAGTTTGGAGGAGAATATAATCTTAGAGTACGCGTTACAAATGAAGATATCTATGAAGCAGAAACAACTTTTCTAAAGGTTAAATATTTATTCTTATTAATTTTAATTGGATCTGTATTCATTGCACTTTTTGGACTGATATCATCCTCTTATTCATCAATATTAGAAAGATCTCGTGAAATAGGGATAATAAGAGTTTTAGGTTTGCACCCGAATGAAGTTGATAGGATGTTTATTCTAGAAAACTTGATCCTTATGCTATCTAGTGCAACTTCTGGAGGAGCTATTGGTTTTGTTACAGCAATCGGGTTATCAGGAAACCTTACAATGTTTACACAAACACCAAGAATGATTGCGATTCCTTGGGACATTATTGCAATTATTTATGCAGTCTCGTTAATTGTATTATTCGTTGGTATGAAATTGTTAATGAGAAATATAAGATCGAAGAATTTAATTCAAATATTTAGAGAGACTCTTTAAACAACATTAAAGACTGGAAGTATAAATAAATGAAAATAAAAAAAAAAATATTCACTTTAATTATTCTAATGTTCATTTCGTTGAATTTTAGTCCATTTATCATTGGTGAAAATCAGAAATATTCTTTAAATCAAGCAATAAATGAAGAATATTATCATGCCCCAAAATCATCAGATATATCTGGAAATGAATTGTATGGAGAGCAAATCTTAGTTCAAGTTGCGGGTGATCATAGTTTGATTCAACAATCATACATAACCAACGATACAAATATTTTTAAGAAGTTAGATCTTTCAGATCCTGCATTTTTTGGTAGTTCATTTATGATCCAAGTTTCAAACGGAATTAAAGCAGAAATGGATCCATCAATATATTCTAGTAACAATATAACTAAAATAGATACACCATATGAATCAATGACTGGATTCTTATTCTATAATAATCAATCGGACTATAATAGAATCCAAATTAGAAAAGAAAGAGCTATTAACATCTTTAAAAATATATTTGAAATGGATTTCATTTTTCTAAATGCAAAAGAAGATCCAAAATTAGGTTATTTTTATCCATTTTTTGGATTTACTCCAAAATGGAATATATATTTTGATACAACTATTTCAAATTTACCAGTTGATGGATATTGGGGAGCATTTAATCCGGATACATTATCTTCAGATGATTACATTAAAAACCATCATTTGAGTAGTTCAATGGTATTTTTGAAGAATTTTAATTATTTGGAAAAGTATCTGGATAAAATTAATGATATAGAAATCCCATTAGATTTTGATTTATCAAGTTTGGGAGGATCAGGCCTATTAAATCCCGCATCTACCAGTAGTTCTGATTCAAATTTATTAAGTGGTCTTATAGGAAATGAAGATCTAAATCAATCTGAAGATCAGAATGATGAATTAACTTATTTAGAAGATTTAGAAAATGTTTTGATCTATTCGGTCCACTATGAAGGTAATGAAGAAGGAATTACAGAAATTGGAGACCAAAAATATAATTTTGATTTATTTAAAGCACTAAATTATTCAAAATCCGAATTACATGTTTCTGAGAAGATATATAATTCATTTGATGGAATTTCTTTAAGTACAATTGGTTTAGGATTTCTTTCTGCTGAAATATTAAAATGCTCTCCTGATTATTTCGAAATGGATGAAAATTACACAAATAGGATTGAGAGTATGTTATTTCTGTTTGACCAAGACTTTGATCTTTCCAGTATAAAAGATTATTCTTTTAAAATTGCTTGGGAATCTAATGAGGCGTTAACTACATTAGTAACTATTCCTCAAAATTTAAAAAACGAATCGGATTTTGTAAATCTCTTAAGCATATTAGGTCCGTCGGAAATCGGAATGAATATCCCAAGTTCCTACATTAAACCTCTTAATAATTTAATATGTGAATATCAACTAATTGAAGATGAACCATCACTTTTTATAAAAAAAACAATTAACGCTGGCAATGCCTCACGCATTTTAGAAGATAATAATAATCCTGATGTAGAAATTTTTGTAGAAAATAGAGGGGAGCAAACAATATGGGGTCAAGAGATAAATCTAACATCTTTGGGCATATCAAATGATCCAACTCAAGAAATAACGATTTTAGATCTAAATATGGATATTTTTGAATTAATGGGATACGATACCGAGAGAATTATTGAAATTACAACTACTCTCGGTTATGATATAAATGTCTTATTTCATGATGATAACCCACGTTTTTTCACTATAGATTCTAATGATACAGGAACTGCAGATTTATTTTATCCACAAATCGATTTAACATCTGGAAATTTAGAGTTTTTAATGCCATATAGTCCGGAGTTTTCTCAATTATTGATCGAAAATCCTGAAGCATATGAGGGTATTGCAGATGATCCTCAAATTTTTAATTCATCCCAGAGTATATACAATCCCAGCAATTGGAAATTGGAATCGGGGCAAAATTTCTCAATTCAATTAAGTAATGCATATAATGTAACTGAAGAATATAATAATTTCCATAACCTAAGTGTTGCAGATCTTGGGATTTTTTCACCCGTTATTTCAATTGGAACCGTTTTAAGTAATACAGACATCTCAGGCACCTATTTCATTAATGATTCCAGTACTTGGAACATTGAATCAGAAGATATGGGAAGTATTCATCAAATTCAACAATATCTTACTTTTCAAAATTCAAGTTTTATAGATTTAGAAAACAATACATTAGATTCATTTAATTTAGAGATGAATTTTACAAAATGGGATAATGACACAACATATAACATCGAAATTTTTGATTATACAATAGATACTAATGGAGATGATGATGGATTTGTAACTATTTTAGGAAATTCTCTCCCTCAAACGCCAGATTCACTAAATTTAACTATTTCAAGCATAGAATATAATGTATCAGATTTCTATGATGTTTCAAATAATTTCTCTATTATTCTTAGGATTACATGTGAAAACCAAAACAAATTTGAAATTGATTTTGATTTAATACACCTTAATTTTCAAGATATAAGAAACGATCGCATAATGATGAACCCAGCTCATATTAAATATTCAACAGAGATTGGAAATAATCAGTATATGAGTAGCTCGAACAGCATATCATCCGGAATAGATGATGGAGCTCATTTAATGGGGATTTCGGAAATTGATCATTCTCAGAGTTATTGCGGAGAGATACTCAATTATAATTTAACAATTACAAATTTAGGAAATCAAAAGGCAAATAACATCACCATAGAAATAGAGCAACCGGGAATTCTTTACAACTTATTAAATGTTAGTACTTCACTAGATATTGAAAATAATACCATAATGACTGCTAAAGTGGGAAATTTTACTTTTAAAAATGGGATTTTATATTATGAAATTTATGAAATCTTACCAGGACAAGTATTGAATAATTTATCTTTTCAATTCTATGCACCCAATAGCAGACTTCTTCCCGTAGCATCAATTGAATGGAAAGACCATTCTTTTTCAAATTACTCACAAAAATATTATTTTGCAAAAAGTAATCAGATTTATTTATCTGCGCCAATCTATTATCAAACCGATAAAGACATTCCTTATAAACATGATTTATTGTTTGAGTTCATATCGGATTTCAGTATAACAGCACCAAAAGTAGGAGATAATTTCTCAATCAATGTTAGAATTACTAATTTAGGAACAAATTCATTATATGACATATATATTCCAACAAATCAATCCCCTGAGGGAATCTCCCTTCATAATAATAGTGAATTTATATGGATTAAAGAATTACAACCGATGTCCTCGAAAATTTTCGAAATAAATGTTACTAAACAGAATATTAAAGGATATATGATCCCTCAATTGTCAATTAATTCAAGTTTGGACAAATGCTCATTAATATTTCAAGCTTGTAAAGAACCGCTTGTCCTTGGAACCTTTAATTTAACAATAACCAAAGTATTTGAAACAACTGACACGACATCTGGAAAAGAATTTTATGTTAAGATTGTAATGGAGAATAATGGAAATTTAGAAATAGGAAACTTCACCATTTTTGATATTTCGTATGATGCACAGGGTTTTATATTAGCACGAGGAACTTTAATGAACTATGTGGAATATCTTGCACCTGGTGAGCAATTTTCATTTAATTATACACTTAAAACCCTAAATACTAAAGGGATTTATAAAATGGCTCCAGCACAAGTAGATTATTTCTTCAAATACAAATATATAATTAAAAATGACCCAATTGATTTCAAAATTAGAGAAATATATTTGATTCTTACTTCAAGGTTGTATATTCCGATAATTTTGGGAATTTCAATGATTTATTTTACAAAAAAATATAAAACTAAATATTCTAGAGAGGATGCCGAGTTTGAAAGGCGAGAATCATTGATGTTTGGAAAACAATTACTGGAAACTTCATGGCATAAACAGAATTTGAATGAATTTTTAAGTAAAAATGCAGAAATTAAAGGCCAGGAGGATGA
This sequence comes from Promethearchaeum sp., assembly GCA_030613185.1. Taxonomy (GTDB): domain Archaea; phylum Asgardarchaeota; class Lokiarchaeia; order Sigyniarchaeales; family Promethearchaeaceae; genus Promethearchaeum. The sequence goes on along the minus strand of JAUWMK010000118.1, from coordinate 5,565 downwards.
TTTATTATGAAGAGAAGCAAATTGAGAATTAAATCAATCGCTCTACTAATAATATTTACATTTTTGATACAATTCAGTTCTGTGCAACAATTTCTTATAAACCAACCTCTAACTGTAGAAGAAAACTTCTTAAAAGAAAATAATGAAAATCTTCCGGTAAGCTCAGAGAATTTACCTTATGATAATCAATCTCATAGATATATATTCCTTTTTAATTCTTCCATAAATTTAATTGATAATTCTACTTTATTTAGTAATTTTAGTTCATCGGGTGGTGTTTTGAGTTGTGACCCTTGGGAATATATTGATGGATTTTCAGGAATTATAAACAATTCAGAAGCGAAATTAGGTGCATTTAGTGACCAATACAACCCTCTTATATTCCAAGATAATATAATAGAAGTTCAAATGAATTCGGTACATGAACAAATAAATACATACCCAGCTGTAATAGATGATTCTGGATATGGTTATTTAGGAGATTTGAACTCAACCATAGCATTCTTAGATACAGGCATTGACGAATCTCATACATTAATTAATCAAAGTAACATAATCGATAATGCATGGGAAGATTATGTTAATGGATCACTATCACCAAATGATATTAACGGACATGGAACTGCAATATCATCAATTTCTTTGGGTGGCGGAGACATATCTCTAGAACCAACTCATATTGGATCTACATATTATATAACTGTTGGTGGAAATTATTCCCATAGAGATTTGTTTTACCCCCATCACATTACACCAGGATGGTATAAGTTGAAACTCGCTTCTTTTGATTTGGATTCTGATGCTTTAGACTTGATTGATATTAAAGGTGAAATAAATGAAACGAATCAATTTGATAATTTTCATTCTGAATTATATCTTAATGGAGAATTAGTTAATAGTAGTGATGATAAAACACTAAATCTAAGTTGGAATTCCACTGAAATTGTAAATAAAACTGGTAAATATGATTTATTATTTGCCTATAATATACCATTTGGAGTAAATCCAGAATTCAATTTGTTTTTAAACACCACCTTTTCACCAAAAAATGAATCACGGCCTTTTGCGAATTTTACAGGAATAGCTCCAAACACAAAGATTGCATCACTTAAAATTTTGAATGAAACAGGATTAGGGTTTTCATCGGATTTAATTAATGCTTTGGAATGGATAATAAATAATGGGTCCGAGCTTCATATTGTAGCTACTGTATTAAGTCTAGCAAATTTCGATATGGATAATGTTCTGGCGGAAAACATTTCATCTTTAATTGATAAAATAATAAATAATGGCACAATGGTCGTTATTGCAGCGGGAAATAAAGGAGTGAGCACTAAAATTAACAAACTTGCCATGAATAAAAAAGCAATAATCATAGGGGCTGTTAATGAACAAGATCAGCTTACTTATTATTCAAACCAAGGCAATACTTTAGAAAATGATCTAATAATTGCACCAGATCTCCTAGCTCCAGGAGGAAGCTTACTAAAAGAACACAATATGGTTATAGCAGCAGACACTAATGATTACGATCCTTTCTATGGGGATTCTGAGATATTAAATAATGATTTAACTTGTATTACTGGCACTTCAGTTTCAGTTGCAATAGTAGCAGGGATATACAATTTAATTGTTGAAGCATTAGGAGGGTGGGATAATTTAAATAAAACTTCAGGTAATGACGTACTTTTAATAAAATCGATGCTTCTATTAACAGCCACAGAGACTAACATGCAACGAGAAGACAATCCTAACACTCCTTATGATGAAAGTTTGAATTCTCCAACGTTAAATAGGGGTGGTTTCGATATTCATGAAGGATATGGAAGAATTAATCCAAAAGCCGTTTTTGATATACTCAATAACTCTTATATAATCAATAGTTCAATGGAAATTCCTTTAACCGCATCTACAGAAAATTCAATAGGAGAACACGTTTTTGCATCAAATATTACGCTTGAAAAAAATGAGATGTATCTCTTTAATATGACTTTTAATGAAACATTCTTTTCTACGTTCGATACGGATCTCTATCTTTATGCCAGCGAACCAAATGAAAATGGAGAACCGATACTTGTTGCGTCCAATCCACAAATAGGTTATGATGATGAAAGTTTTTATTATACAAATCTTAATGAGACTCAGAGTTTTTTCTTAGTTGCAAAGGCAATAAATGGGCAAGGAAACATAACTCTTAACGTTTCACAGCAAAAAATAACCCAAGAACCCATTTTAAATAATGCATCCATTTCAGCAAATTCAAATTTCGATTTCAACGATACTTTGGATGTTTTTACTTTCAGTATTAACTATTCTCATCCGGAAAATATGCCCGCATCATATTTAACTCTACAAACAAATGCTACATCAAAAAATATTACACTAACCCCCGATTCTTCTGATACTAACTTTACTGATGGATGCATTTATTCTAGTGAATTTAAATTCGATCAAGCAGGGACTTATTCTTTAAATTTTACGACTCAAACAGGACAATTTTTAAAATTTTATATCGATCCAAATATAAGCTCCTACATTATTAGCCCAATTAAAAACTTAGTTGAGTGGAATCCTAGTGGTATTAATTCAAGCTTTTCTAATTCCAATGATCGGGATTTATGGGATTTTTCTCCAGAATTGATTAACTTCACATATCAAAATAATGAAATCGAGGTCTTTTCAGGCTGGGACTGGATTGAAGTACCATATACACTGGAAGATAGAAGAACTTTGGAAACTGATGAAAATTGGTATTCAATGTATTGTGGTATAACAGGAAAAATAGAGGATCAACATCATTTACTTGAGAATGATGAAAAACCGTTCTATTCTTATTATAATATTACCGGAACCCATGATTTAATCAGCCCATATCTCTATTTGAACGATAGTCTTGCCTTAAACCCCATTGTAAAGATAGGAATCAGAGTTGGAATTAATCAAGGGGATAATGTACGCATCCAAGTTAATGCAAATCGTTCAAATCAATGGGAAACATTAGAAACATTTTCCGATACACAAAAAGAATGGTTCTTAGTAGATTATAATCTTTCAGAATACATTCAAAGTTATATCAGAATACGGATACAGGTAGAATATGATGCTATTCCAGAAAATTATTATGGAGGAGTCATGATTGACTATGTATCCTTTGAAGAAGCAAATTTAATTAACGATTTTTCTCCAGTTTTATCTCAATACCACCATCTTTCTGACCCTGATGAAATTCAACCATATTACACTTCTTCAAATACAGAATTGGAACCACAAACTTTCCAAGTTGCCTATACTGACGGTGATGGTAATATACCAGAATATGTTTACTTAGAAATTGGTGATAAAAATTATTCGATGATAAATCAATACGGAAGATGGAATCCAAAAAATGAATCTAATGAAGATTATACTAATGAGATTGTATACAAAATTACTCTTCCAATCTTAGATATTGTAAATAGAAGTTTTAGGTTTAATACTTTTGATGGAAAGTTTTATAATAGCACACCTTGGCAGCCGTTTATCAATTTCACAAGTGGGACAACATTAGAATTTCCCTTGGTAAGAAATTTAAGTATTAATGAAATGTCGATATTAGAATCATCATCAACTCTCAAAAGCCCCACATTATGGATACCATCAAGTGATTCGAGTTTTATGTGGCATCAAGTATCGGAATTAGGAATTGTTAAAGAAGGAGAATTTTATTGCGGAATAGGTGATTATCAAGGTTACGGTAAAAACTTGAATAGTAGCATAATAACCCCTGTGATATTTCTAAACGAAACCCGAGATATTTATCTAAATTTTACGCATAGATTAAGATTTGATATTGATGGAGAAGAAGAAGGAGATTATGGTCAAATCTTTATTTCTACTAATTTGGGAGAATCTTGGGTATTACTCGAGAAATATGAACAGGAAACGGAAGGATTATATCCAAAATCTATTTCAATTGATATTTCCGATTATCAAGGAGAAAATGTAATTTTTAAATTTAATTTCATATCTGATGATGTTGGAACCCAATTAAGAAATTCCGGTTGGATCATTTCAAGTTTAACAGTAGATATTGACCGTTCGCGTGATTATATAAATCCAATCATCGAATTTCTCAATATAAAAAATAATGATAAAGTAAATGGAAAATTTAATATTACAATTAAAATAACCGATAACTCGGGAATTGATTGGGATCTTGTGGATCTTTGGATAAATAATAAGCAAGTAGATTATTCTATAGAAAATGATACAATTATTTATTTAATTGATACTGCAGATTATGATAATGGAGATATTATTAAAATCGTATGTACTGCAAAGGATATCTGGGGAAATAGTCAAGAAGAAGAAGTTTTAATTAGTGTTGATAAATTTCTCTCAATTCCTTTATTAATTTTTCTTTATACATCAGGTATTGCATTAATTGTACTAACAATAGGTATTGCTTTTAGAGAATGGAAAATACGAAAATTAGTAGCTACTGGAGATTACATCCGACAACCATCAATTTTTGCTAGAATTACTCAGCAGAAAGTACATGAAAATACTCTAATTCAAGAAGCAAGATTAATTATTAAAGAAATTGATGAAGAATGGGAAAAATCTCAACCCTTCAAACTTCATTGCAAAAATTGCAAAAAAATGTACATATCGGAAGAATGTGAAATATTTTGCCCTAATTGTAAAAAAGATAGTTTGTATATTGCCAAAAAATGCTATGCATGCAATAGATGGAATTATTTTGAGGGAGATGCGATTATCCACAAATGTAAAAAATGTGATTTAATTCTTCTAAAAGATTTTAATGAAGCTAAAAAACATATATTGGAAAATGGAAAATCTGATGAAATTGATCTTGCATCTGAAGAAGAAAAGGATGATTTTTTTAAAGCAGCAAATAAGATACCAAAATCAGAATTGAAAGAGCTAATTAAAGAAATAATTGAGGACGAGGAACCACAATAATGAAATTTCGGACAAATAGAAGAAAAATTCAAAGAAATAAAAGTATTAGTGTTTTTGCATATGCTTACCAAGATTTAAAACGCGACAAGATTAAAACTCTTTTTGGAGTTGCAGGTATAACGGTCAGTCTTCTCTTATTAACTATGATCGGATGTCTCGCCGATTCTTTAGCATTCAGTTATTTAGATCAAGCTACCGTAGAAGCAGGCTCATCAGATATTCAATTCAGCAAAATTTCAAGTAATGATTTAAATTTTGATCCTTATTTCCCTGAAAATATTATAGAAGAAAAATTAAAGAATATTGATACTATTGATTATTTCTATCCACGTATAATGTACATCACATCAGCTTCTTTTGCAGACCCAACACTTGACGATCTTATAGTAACCAAGAAGTTATTCACATATGGAATAAAAACCGCATTAGAACAAAATTCGGAAAAAATGGGGAATCTATGGATATGTGAAAATATTGGAGATTATGAAAGAACTGATGAGATTTTTCATGGTCCAATTCAAAATGGAAGCGTAGTCCTAACTAAAGGAGCAGCCAAGCTTTTTCACATTTATGCTGGAGATTACATATCTATAGAATATA
>JAUWMK010000026.1 GCA_030613185.1 Promethearchaeum sp. | reverse complement strand
AGGGGAAGAAGCGGGAAAATGAAATTTCGATAACACTTACATTCATTGACCTATTGGAAGGAGAAAAGAAATTATATCAGGGAAAAATTCTATTTGAGGGAACAAAAAAGGCACAAGTTGAAATTAGACAAACAATCATTCTTCAAGAAAAAATGAAACCTAAATATGAAATCGCTGAATTTAATCCTGATCTCGATACTCCTGCAGCAAAAAATCGCTATGGTTTTCTATTTGATAAAAGTTTGATCTCGAAGAAAGAATTCCAAGAAGATCCTGGTGTTCCTGATGAATTCAAACAATTGATGGGAGAATATATTGATAAGAAGAAAGAGAAAATGAAAAAAGCTGGAAAAAGTCCCTCATCCCGTTTATCTAAAGGTGATATGGTTTCACTTAAAGTTCAATATACCCAACAACATCCTGAAATCAGCAATTTAAAGATGAAAAAGAATTACATTAAAAGTAAAATTGGGACTACTAATATCGCGCGTTATTTGGGTAATTATTATTTTATTCCCGCCGTTCAAGATATTGATGAAGAAACCACTTATAAAGCCAAAGGGCCATCAAGCATTAATAAACTCATGAATTATATTCTCGATCAGATGCAAGATAAAGAAAAGGAGCAAGAACAAAACAAGCAAATCAAAGAGATAATGAAAAATATCTACCAAATTAACGACTCTTCTTCGGAACTAAATAAATTAGCACTCAAGCTTAATGAGACGCTGAAAGAATTTGACGGTTCACATATCCGATTTGATACGGTACTGCCTAATATAAATAAAATGGTTAGAGATTCCTTAAAAATTTACATGAACGATGGTGTTGATACCTTGGTTTCAGAGAAAGGGCATGGTCTTCAACGTTATTTCATGGTTTCTTTGTTTAAAATATGGGCAGAGACATTACTAGTGAAAAATAAGGAGGAATTCCAAAAAAAAAGTGATGGTGATGGTGATGGTGATGGTAGTGATAGTGATAATGAATCTAAAGATCTTGTTCCTGCAATATCTAATTCAGTATATTTTGCGATCGAAGAACCAGAGCTTTTCCTTCACCCTCAATATCAGGATTTAATGCAGAATTATCTCCTTAAAATCGCAAATACGGATAATCACCAGATCATCTTAAACACGCATGCTCCAAATTTTATTGATTTTAATGACTATAAATCGGTGGCTAAAGTATTAAAAAGTAGGAATGGTGCCTATGAAGCAACAACAATTTTGCAGCCCATTGAAGAAATAGATTATACATTGAAAATCAAAGATATAATCCATGCACACGGGAAAGATTATGATAAAATTCATAGAATTAATGAGATAAATTTAAGTTATTACATGAATCCAAATCGGAGTGAATTATTTTTTGCAGATAAGGTAGTTCTTGTTGAAGGTGAAACTGAGAAAATTATGCTTCAAAGGTGGGCTGATTATTTCTTTCCGGATTTGGTTGCTAAGAGAGTAACAACTACGTTTGTTGACTGTAATGGTAAATTTAACATGCAATTATATCAAGAAATGCTCGATGGATTTCAAATTCCTTATGTTATTATAATCGATGATGATAGTGATTCTTCAGATAAAAAAATGGGTAGCCTTAATTATCATATAAAAAGAATTGCAGAAAGTGGGAATGGCCATTTTATAACATTAGATATCGATTTTGAAAACGAATTCGGAATTACGGGGCATGATTTCAAAAGGGACGGGGTATCAAAGAAAAATAAACCATATCAAGCGTTTATAAAATATTTTGATGAAGATAATAATCCCAAAGTAGAAGAGTTGGAAAAATTAAGGAAGCATCCAAAACTTCAACAGATTTTCTTTTCAATATACCAAGAAAAAATTTAACGATCAAATTCATGCGGAAACACCATCTATCGGGAAAAATATTGGATACTTTGCATTATATCTCTTAGGAGAAACGGGATTGTATGACTTGAAAGGAAAAAAAACTAAATTTTATCAAAATTTATAAATATAATGAACATACTATAATGTAGTCTTTTTTACTAAAAAAAAAGACTAATGAGGATTCAAAAATGAGTTATGTAGATGTAAATGAAATAGCACAAATTATTGCTGATTATGGCGGAAAGATTAAAGATTTTTATGATTCTTATAAAGAAGCAAAAGATAACATCATAAAGGAATTAGAAGAGAAAGGAAAAAAAGTAGTTGAAAAAAAAGTCAACAAACAAGCTCTTAAAGAAGCAAGTTTTGAAACTTTGAAAGGTGAATTAACAGATATCGTATGGGGGAAAGTAGAAGGAGGTATTGAATCAGCGATACGTGAAAAAGTCAGCAATGATATGGCAGCTAAAGCTGCAAAAAAAGGGGCTGAAAAAACAGTATCTAAAGCAGTTGAAGTTGCCATTGATAAAGCAATTGAAAAATTAGGAAGCGAATGATTTACTAAATCCTGAGATCCAAATCTGATTAATCAAAGCGATAGGTGATGATTTTTAGTTGGTTCACAATTTTTGAAGGGAATTTTTTTCTTAGTTTTTTTTCAGTAGTATGGAATTCCAGCTTATTTTGCATGGAAAATTCAATCATCAGAGCGTCAAAATAGGAAAGCACTGAACGATACTGGCATTTTAATATTCCTGCTTTCTGGATTAATTGAATCTGTGGTTTTACAACTTGGATGTTATAATCATAAAGAAATGATGCAATGTATGTTTCAACTTTCTCTTTTCCATAATATACACATAAATGGAATGCAATTTCTTCCAAAGTGGGTCCTAAAATAAATGCTTTAACCCTTCATTTCGTACCTGAGAAAATATTCTTTTAATTTTTTCGATGGGTTCGGAACTAAAATTTAACATGATTACTCCTGAATCTAAATATATTTCACGACTCATTTTATTCACTCATATTAGAATAAAGCTGCTTTTTCTTGCTCTAATTCTTCTTCTCTGATTTCTTCCATCTTTTCAAGAGCTTTCTTCATTTCTTTATGATTCATGAAGTTTTTCCTTTCATATTCAAAATCGACTAAAGGAACGATGTATATTTTTCCTTCTTCTTCAGAAATAATTAAACGCTGTCCATCTTTCAAGTTATATTTTTTCCTTAGTGTTGCGGGAATTGTAATCATCCCTCGATTTGTCATTTGAATAATCCGGCTCATGCTAACCATCCTTGTATTTTATTCTTTTTATTTTTTCTATTTTTCTTATTTTTCATTAGTTACATCTCATTGTTTTTAGGAATAAAAAACAAGATTTCAGAAGACTTACAGTTTTAATTTTCTCTGATAAATATTACAAATTACAAGTATTAGAAATTTTGCTGATACAATATAAATATTTTAAATAAGTGATCCTGAGACGATGGTAAACTACGCTTTTTAATTTACAGATTTCCAATAAATTAGAGTAAAAGAATAATTAAAAAATATAAAAAAATCATTCTAAAGTGATTTTAAACCATTTCTACTTCTTTCTTTTTCTTTTTCTTAATCACTAAGAAGATTATAACACCAATAATTGCAATGACAAACAATGTGGCACCAACAGACGATCCAGTATTGTTTGGGTCGGTATCACCATCAGCAGCTTGTTCAACTGTAAATTCTAATCGTGGTGGGTTTGAGTAGGAAGCTAAGTATTGGTTTTCTTTAGATTGCATTGTAAACCATGACTCATCCAATGCGCCTGTGGTAAATAATAAAGTGATCAGACCATTGTTATCTTTGTATTCATCTAAGTCAATAGTAATTTCTGCTGTGGATCCTGTGAGTGTGATTTGTGTTAAATTTCCAACGGATCCTGTGGTAAAACAGATTTCTGAGGCATTAAATGGATTTTCTAAGCCAGTAACTTCTAATTCTACCCAGTTAATTCCTTCCATGATATAAACATCAAGAGTTCGTGTATTTTCTCCATAAACTACAATATCACTTTCAAATTGCAGTGAAGCAAGATTTTCTGGTAATTCGGATAGATCATATTCTATTGCGCTCACACAATATCCGTATAAACCATCTCCCACATATAGAGTTTCGGCACCCCCAAAATTGCTGAGAGGTTCAGATAATGTCCCCCCGATTGATACAAAGGTGTCTTTAGAAGGTAATAATTGAGTATCGCTAGATGTCCAATCTGCTCTTCCGTATTGTATTACGGGGGAAAAGCAGAGAATTGAAAAGATCATTGAAACAAATATTGATCTTATTATTGTCTTTTTTTGCATTTTCATGTAAGTTTTCACCTACAATAAAAATCAAATCGGAAAGTTTTATTAAATTCTATTTGTTAGCATTTTGTTTTTCTTTAAGAAATTTTCAGGTAATCCTTTAAAATTTCATTTTTTTTATATGTGAAGAATTTCATGGCATGATTGCAGAAATTCATCTTTCAATTTTATATCGGTTAATATTTCTGTTCCAAAATCCACCAAATGAATGACTTTAGCATATCGTTTCAATTTTCTAAATGCATCTTGATCTAAGAAGACTGCTGAAATATGATAAATACAAGCAACTGCAATACACTCACATTCTCCTTTATTTTTTATTTTAATATTTTGATTTCGTAAATATTTCCTACTTATCTCTTTCTTTTGTGTTAATTTATGAATCATGTTAGCAGTAATTTCAATGATTTCGTCAGTACGTTCAATTATTTCAATTTGAAACTGTTTTTCGAGTCTTTCATATGTTTTATTATCAAGTTCATATAGAACCTCTTGACAAATGACAATATTACACATATTTAGGATATTACATCCATTTTTCAAGTCATAATATAATCGGTTGAGACAATCTGTATCGAAAATGACCCGAATCTTATTTGTATCTTTCATTTCTGACAAAACCATCAGTTACTAAAGTTACTTAAATTTATAAAAAAGAAGTAACTATATATATTTTCTTCTTTATTATATAAATGAATATGAGTGAGAGAACAAATATATCCATTGAAAATAAACAAGCATGGGATTATGTAAAGAAGAGAAAGAATCAATTTAATTCTAAAACAATATCTTCAGAGTTATTTAGAATGATTAATAATTATCGAAACTCTCTGATTGACATCGATATTGCAAATTTCTTAATCCTGATGGAAAAATTTTATGAAATGTATTCTTTCACAGTTAAGAATGTTCGTGAGGAGTTACAAATATCTCAGAAAACGTTTTTACAAATGGTAGAAAAATATCTTGGTGATGTCAAAGTGTATGGAAATCTTTCAGGACAAGACATAATCTATGCACGGAATAAAATTCATAATCTTATGATTCAATTTTCTATACAACCTCGAGAATATTTCTTACTTCAAAAACTGAAGACGTTGTTTGAATATGATAAATTATCCGATAAGCAGAAAATTATTAGTATTATATATCCTAATCCCGAAATTAGACGATTAGAGGTATATAATTTTATTATTCTTTTTTTAGATGAAATATTAGAAAAAAAAATAGATTTAAAAATTTTTAGTGAGTATTGGAAAGATTATTCCAAATTTGAACCTAAGTTCTTGTATTATAAATATGAGATAGAAATTTCTAAAGATGATTATGAGGATGATATAATTTCAGACATTTTACATGAGAATCTAAATCCGAATGAAGTTTTTCCATTTTATAATTATTTAATTGAATTTGCAGTTTCTAATTTGATCAAAAGAAATATGAAATTTATGAAAGAATATATAACTCAAAATTATATATTTTCAGAAAAATTAATTCCTACAATAAATAAAGCGATTAATTCTCTAAATACTCCTGAGATCGATTCAAAAATCAAGAATATTAAGATCATTTCATTATTAACAACATAATTTTTAGTGTTGATTCTTACGGAATGGAGGATAAACGTAAAAGAAGGTCTTCCTAATAAGAAAAATGAATAATAATGTTTTCAGTTCTTTTTTTTATAGGGATTTTAGAGACTGTTAAATTTCTGAAGAATCGATTTGTATAATTTGTAATTTTGAATTTCGTTTCCAAAATCGATTTTTTCATCCGTGGCACACATTCCAATTCGCTGTAGTTTGGAAGTAGGTTCTTTTTCAATTGAATGATCCAATTTGAGTAATGTGTCAAATATTTGAATACCAGCTGCTTCAGGAGAAATGCGAATTTTATCAAGGTATCGGCATGGCGCGCTTGGACAGGTACAACCAGAATAATTTTTTTCCTCACACAGTTCACAATGAGAACAATAAAAGATTTTCCATTCTCGGTGGTTTGATTGTAGGTAGCTTAAAAAATCATTTAAATTTTTTGTAATGCGCGCAAATCCTTTCTTAGTTTTCCATTTTTTAATTAATTTTAATTTATTTTTTGGGATCCGATACTCAATTATCAATATCCAGAAGTATGTATATGTTTTTAACGTTGCCCTTGTTTCTTGAACAGTGGGGGCATGTGGCGGACAGCTCCAATTATGTTGGAAATTTGGGCACCCTTTTGGATGAGATTTATATGGTTTTTGGCAATTCTGACAGATTTCAGTGTCATTTGCTGCGAAAACGATCTGATCGAATCGGATTTGATAGGTTTGGATGTCCATAATAGAATGTTTTCTGGAATATAGCATAACTAATAAGAATATTGTAGCATATTTAGATGAATTAGGAATTTTTATTTGTTAGGATAAGTTTCCTTTTAATTATATTTTAAGTTCATGTTATTCCTTATAATCGATTTAAATAACCATCAAAATCTCCATCAACAGCAAGAATATTCGATATTCCATTCTGACGGCAGATGGCTATATTGGAGGCATCCACAAAGCTCAGATAATTCCTCTTATTTTTTGCTTTTCTATTATGATTCATGAAAATTTCCCATGATAATGTGTTTATGTGTGGATTAGATTCAAAAATACGGATAAATTTCTTTTTACCATAAATTAGCTCCCGAAATGCATTCAAAGTAATTGGGTTATTGTGAGTTCGTAGTAAAATTACTGTTGCAGTTTCAGAAATTACATAAGATGAAGTAAAGATTAACCCAAACTCTCCAGAACTTATTTTTTTAAACTTCATTTTACATGAATCATAATTGGTATCCTTCCGGTGCAAGAGTCCCAAGAAGAAGCCACTATCTAAAAAAACTCCCATTGCCCTTCCCCTATACGGAATAAATATCTTTATCAATCCCACTGGCAGATGATAACGATAAATCATATGGGACTTCATCAAGTTCATCTATTTTCTTTAAAATTTGGTCTGCTAATTGAGGGGTTAATCTTGGTATGTTAGAGGCTCGATTAATTAATTCTTCAAAGTTTTCTTGGGCAAACTCGATACATAAATCTACTATTTCTTGTTGAGTAAATCGTCTACCAATTTGTAGGGTTAATTTTGCCTGAAGTTGATCGATAATTTCCTTATTTGTTGTTTTTATTACTGCCATATGGTTACTTAGTAACTGTCAGTTATTAAATTTAATTGTGATGATTTGTATTTATTTTTCTTTTCTAACTGTAAATGCTATCCCATAAAGCCCGATAAAAAACAAAATAGAAATGGATATCACCACTGTATTTACCATTCCATCAGATGTTGTTATATTCATAGTAACACCAAAAGCTATGACTGTTAAAAGTCCTAAAATCGCGAGAAGATATAAATTATGAATTTCTTTCATATGACAAAAATGAGGTTAATCTATTAAAACTTTTCTTTAATAAAGAATTGTTCAAAATTTGAATATATTTAATATTTTGGAGTATATTTATATCTGTTTTAGGAATTTAAGATAGAATAAAAGAAATTCAAATATATTAGGAGAAATAATTACAAATTATGAAAAATGAAGTAAAAAAATGGATTAACCAAGATGGAATCACATTTTTAACCAATATTGGGATTAAAAAAGGCGATTGTGTAGTTGATTTTGGTAGCGGACATGGACATTATACAATTCCAGCGGCAAAAATTGTTTCGACGGAAGGAAAAGTATATGCTATCGAAAAAGATAAAAAAACATTAATGAAATTAATGAAAACAGCAGATGAAGAAGGATTGAGCAATAATATAATTCCAATAAATCCAGAACAAGGAAATTTCACCAAAATTAACCTGGATGATGAGATTGTGGATTATACGCTTATTTATGATATATTACACTACTTTAAAAAGAGCGAACGTAAAGAAATATATAGGGAGATCCACAGGATTTTAAAAAACAGGGGAATTTTATCAGTTTATCCAAAACATAATAAAAATGATTGGCCTTTATGGAACTTAGCTGATCTGGATTTGGAAGATATTACACAAGAAATCACAGAAACTGGATTTATTTTCAAAGGGAAAGATAATTTGGGCCTTTTCCATGATGAAGGTTATGAAACTGGATATATTTTAGAATTTAAGAAATATCAATGACAGATAAATCCGGTCTAGGAGGGATTTGATTAAATTTCGGAACTGGTTTTCCAAGAGTAAAACATCCCCATACCATATGTCCACGAGGAATTCCGATAAATTTACTTAGAGATCTTAGTCTTTGTAGTGATTCTTGAGCAATTCCAATCCAACAAGAACCTAGCCCAAGTGTCTCTGCAACCAACATCCCGTATGTCATGATAATTCCACTATCGCACCCCGCTAAGTTTCCATATTTCGGAGAATATAGAAAAATAACACATGGAGCGTCAAAAAATATTGGATCTTTTCCAGCAAGAGAATCATTAATAATTCGATCTAAGGATACGGGAAAGCCTGGCTCTTTTATCGTTTTTCTAAGCTCTCCATATATGAAGAAATTTTTAATAAAGAAATTAGTGACTAATTTCCGAGTTAAGCTAATAGTTTTAACAATTTTTAGAGATAATGTTTTTATTTTCTTTGGATCGGTTAGAATTAAAAATTTCCAAGCCCGTGCATTGCTTGCACTCGGAGCATATTTCATTACATCCAATATTTCTTTGATTTTCGTTTCTGAAACAGGATCAGTATGATATCGACGGATGGAACGTTTAGTTTGCAAAAGTAATTTAAGTTGTGGAAACAATGTGTCAAAATCCATGGAATTTTTTGGTATATTAATCATTTTTTCGATACTTTGATAGATTATTGCATCTGTTGGGCAGATAGATAGACAATGGCCGCATTGAATGCAGGAGGAATATGGATCACTAAATAATACAATATTTTCTGAATCGTTTTTTTCATTCAAAAAAAAGTGTGATGGGCATTCTGCAACACATTCCAAACATTTAATGCATTTTTCATGAACAATTTCGATGATTTTCATATGATCCTCTTATTTTATTTCATTTCAAACGAATTAAAAGTCATCGATATTAGTTTGAATCTTCTTCAAAATAATACTAAATTTCTTTCAAAGTATCTGGACTTTCCATGATTAGATAATGGAATAATAATGATTTCATATCCCTACTTGATATTTTATCCATCTTCTCCTCTGTGAGATTTAAATACATTTCGAGTAGTTTTTCCTTTGTAAATCCTAATTTATTTTGATGGTGTGATTTTAAAATGACATCTAGGCTTTTTACTTCTGAAATCTAGCTTTGAATAGGAAAAAAAATAAAAAAAAAAATCTGAACTAAGCTTATTCAACTTTTATAAAAGGAAAAGCAAAAGTCCATTGTTTAGTTAGAACAAATCCAAATGCGAAACAGACAGCTACTATTAGTAGCAAAATTGGAAGTGCTCCGAATACAAAACCACCTAAACTTGCAACTCCACCAGCTACTAATAATGCTAATAACATTCCTGCAAGACTCATTACTGCTCCCCCAATCGAAACTAAGAGAGGTGTCCATCCTTCTGTGCCTTTCTTGTAGACCAAGAACGGTAAGATAACCATTGCTAATCCACTAGGGATATGAACCAACATTACCGCAAATGGTGCTAAGCCACTCCATGCTGTAATAGTTTTTGTTAATAAAATTAATAATGCTCCTACTAAAACAAAAATTACATATCCCATTCCAAATTTTTTGGATTTTTCTTCATCGAACACTGAAGAGTAAAAAAGACCGGCTGCTATTCCGCCAGGAATAAACACACCTAAAACCGAAACTGGCCATGACAACAAATGTTCATAATTTTTTCCAATAACTAGGATTACTCCCGCAGCAAATAAAACAAAGAAGGCTATTGCCCAGAGAAGATGGTTCATTTTTTTATTTTTTAGATAATCCAATACCATAAACACTGAAAACAATAACGCAGCTACACCTGTAATCAATAATAGGATTACAGCATACATTGGTACATCAATTTGCAAAATCATATTTTTCACTTTTTATTTTTACTATTTATTCAAAAAAAAAACTCTTTTTTTATGTCTTATCCATAAATTATTTAAAGCTTTACCTTAGTACTTTTAATAGTTGTTCTATATGTAGATATCAAGCAAATATTATTTCTGCTTTTTAAATATCTTACTTAATGGATAAAGGGTGTTTAATTATCGCTAATGAAAATCGTAGAATCAGACGTGAAAAAAAAACAATTGGTATAATGATAAAAATTTATTGTAATGCACATCATCATACCAAAGAAAAACTATGTGATGAATGCCAAGATTTACTCGATTATGCATTATTAAGAGTTGATGGGTGCCCTTTTGCAAATAATAAACCTACATGTGAAAAATGCTTAGTTCATTGCTACAAACCAGAAAAACGCGAAAAAATTAGAGTTGTAATGCGCTATGCTGGACCACGAATGATATGGAATCATCCAATCCTTGCTATCCTTCATTTGATTGATAGTCTAAGAAAACCTCCTTAAATCTTTACAATAATTATTGCTATAATTTAAATTCTAAGTGTTTTTCTTTTCAAATTTAATTTACCATTAAATTAAAATTAAATATGCTGATTGCATATATTTACATAGATGATAATATTTGATAGTTCACCATTAATCCATTTCACAAAAATAGGGAAAATTGAATTTGTTTTAAAATTATTTGGAAAAATTCACATTCCAGAGGCAGTATATGAAGAAGTTGTAGAGAAGGGATTAAAATTTGGTTATTCAGATGCAATTTTAATCCAGAATTTAGAGAATGAAAAGCAAATATTGAAAATGAAAACAAAAAAACATGATCCCACTCTTGTTAATTTTCTTCATAAAGGTGAAATTGAAGTTTTACAGTTAGGGGAAGAATATGCTCAAAAAAAAAGATGTCTCATTGTAATGGATGAAAAAAAAGGAAGACTGGTTGCAGAACAGAGAAATATTCCATTTATTTCTACAGCAGGGTTAATTTTATTATTATTACGCCATAATGTAATAAAATATGATCTATATTGCTCTAATTTAACTAAATACGCATCAAATGGTTGGTTTTCTCTTCAAAATTATCAAAATTACATAAAAAGAGGTAAAATATATGAGTGAAAGGTTATCAATTATTATTTCGAAGGCATTAAAAAATGATCTTGATGAGTTAAAGACACGTATGAATTTAGATCAAAGCACGCTTATTCGAAAACTTTTAGCTGAGGCAACTAAAGGAGAAAAGTTGAATTATGCTATTAAAGAATATAAAAATCAGAAACTTTCTTTAGGAAAAGCAGCAGAGTTTGCAGGTATGTGTTTATGGGAATTTATTGATGAGTTAAAAAAACATAAGTTATTCATAGAATTTCCTTCAGAAGAAATTGATAAAGAAATTGATAATATTCAATCAGGTTATTATGATGAATTTATTTGAAATTTCCAAATAATTTCTTTCCATTTTTTTAGAAATCGTATTGAATCATATTTTTTTCATCATTTCATATTGTTCTACAAAAATTTTAAGCCCCAAACTCTCATAGAAACCGATAAATGAACTTAATCCTTTATCAATATTAATAATTGAAATTCGTGTAGCCGTTGGGCAGCTCTTAATTATTCTATTTATTAAAAATATTCCCAATTTTCTTCTTCTATATTCTGGATGGACTGCAAGTTGTGCGATACCTCCACTTCTTGGATCAAAAACTACATATCCCACAGGAGTTGTCTTATAATTTACTACATGAATTTTTAATATTTCCCTATTTCGTTCAATACATTCAATGGAATTTTGCCAAGAGGGTGTTTTATCCCAGAATGTTTTATAAATATCCCAATTTGGTTGGTTTATTTCGTTAATTTCAAAATTTTTATCATTATTTATAATTTGTAAATCTTCTTCTCTTTCTTTAATTTTTTCTTTAATTACTGCAATTTCTGCAACAGCACAATCAAATTCACGAATAATTTCAAATCCTTGCTTTAAATATAATTGATATGCATTTTCATTAGTTTTAATCACTTCTAACAAATATTGAGAAATGCCTGCTTCTTGTAAAAGTTTGATCAAGCGCAGTATTATTTCAGTTCCTATCCCTTTATGGCGATAATCCTTGATGATTCCTGTTCCACAATCATAGACTGTGGGTTTATTATTCCAATTTCCTGCCCCATTAATGATAAATCCAACAAGCTTATCATCATCAAAAGCGCCAATCGATAAATCATATTGAACACCTCTTTGTTTGTTAATATTTTGGAATTGCTGTAGGGTCCAGTTCATTTGGACTTCATAATCGGAAAATGCACTATTATGAGTTTCCAATATTTCAGATTCATTTATACCTTCAAGACTTTTATAATGTATCATTTTACTTCTCTTATCTCATGAAATTTATCAATTATAAAAAAACTTTTCAATTTCTAATATATATGAACATTCCATTGATTTTCTTTTAAAATAATTCAATATATCTAATTTAATGACATTTTTTAATTAAAACACCAAAAAAAGAGAAATTGGTTGGGAAGAATTTACTTTTTTTCTTACAAATTTTCGAATCATTATTCATTATGATTCCATTTATTTTGTAGATATTGTATATATGTATCATGAAATTTTTTTTTCAAAAACACTCGAATGAAATTAAAAAAACACTAAAAATTTCATTTTTAATGGCTTTTCTTTTAATTAGTGCCATAAGCTTAAATGGATTATATCAAAATAATCCCGAAAATAGTAAAATCTCAGAATCATTATCAAATGGGTTTATTAAATCAGATATTGAAGAAGAGAAAAAGCCGAATAGTGCTTCTGGATATGACTGGACTTATAAATATGGAACTGGAAATATAATTTCTTATTTCCCAATTACACTTTCCGATGGAAGTTTATATGTAGTTGGTTCAGAAATGAGCGCCACTCAGGACGTTTATATTCAGTCTTATCCAACCGATTCTCATTATCAGTGGGGATCAGGAACAGATAATGAGGGTGTAGAAGATGTATATCTTGATTCCAATGAAGACATTTTTATAATTGGTCAACAAGATATTAAAGTATTTTTCATCAAATATGATACAAGTACTAATGGTGTAACAAATACAAATGAAATTGATATTGGTGATGATTGCTGGTATATGCAGATGGTTGTATTATCCGACTCCAATTACCTTATTCTAGTAAAATATGTGATGGGTTCTGATTACGGATTTAGATTATTTGAAATTAATTCAGATTCATTAGCTATAGAATGGTCTAAAGATTTTTATGACATATCTAATAGTGGTGAAGAACTCAATTACATTCAATTAACTTCAACCGATAAAATTGTGTTAGTAGGTCAAAATAACACTGAAGATGGAGTTTTTATATCCTGTGGAACTATTGATGGAAGTTGGACAAATAAAACAATTTTAGGAAATGGTGAAATTTACGGATGTGTTACTGATCAAAATGATAAAATACATCTTGCGATTAAACGAGAAAATGACATAACATCTAAAGACGAACTTGATATAATTCGTCTTGCAACAGATGGGACTGTTGAAACTAATTGTACCTTTGCTTCGACAACAATTAGTTATGATGTCCGAAGTTTCATTATTAATCAAGAATCCGGAACTTGGAATTTACCATTTTTAGTTTATGATCTTTACGGAGCAGAAACCTACAATGGAATAGGATATTGTTTTATAAATGAGGATTCAATTGAGACTTCAAATGATGGTCTTTATGATCCTAGTAATACTGTTGAATATAGATTGAGCGGGCCGACAATACTAGATGATGATGTATTTCTCTCCATATGTGAATATGGCACTAGTTCTGGCGAAGTTCAATTTATCAGGGCAGGAACAACTAGTTGGGTGAAAGATATTTCACATTCTTATTCTGAAATGGTGGGTGTCGAAGATATTACAATGGGTACAAACGATGATAAAGTATGGATTCGGATTATAGATGCTGATGAAGATGCAGGGATATATAGTTTTAATAAGAATAATGGACAAATCATAGATGAAATATCTGTTGGGGCTGATGTTATATTTTGTAATCTCTTGTTGCACGATAAAGCCGGGACAGATTATATAGCTATGTATGGAATGGAAGGAGATTATAGCAATTACAATGCTGATGCTGTAATATCAATCTATGATTCATTAGGTAATGAGATTAGGCGAGAAATTAGGGGAGATACCTCGGGTGTAAATGAGTTCTGGGAGTGGACACAAATCCAAAATGATGGTCTTTATTTAGTAGGGCTCCAAACTACGTCAACAATGGGTGAACAAACTCTAATTGTTGGAAAATATTTTGTAGATTCTTTATTTTCTAAAGATTTGTCTTTAAAAAAACACGACGCAATAAACATCTTTAGTGGAATGAACCTAGAAGTCGGATCGGATGGAATTACAAGAGGATCTGGCACTTCAACTGATCCCTATTATATTGAATTTTGGGAAATCAAGAATAGTGAAAGCCCTGAAATACTCCATGGAATTGCTATACATGATCGCGGTGAATATTTTATAATCGCTAATTGTAGTATCTCAGGATTTAAGAATGAGCACTGGGCATCCGGAATTAATATTTTTAAAACAAACTTCATTAAAGTTTTAGAAAATAATATTTCAGATAATAATATTGGTATCACTTTTGCATCAGTAACTGGAGACCAAGAAAAAATAATTGAAGATAACATGATTACAAATTCAGGAAATGTGGGAATACAATTAGCTGGTCATGAGTGGACCTGTGAATATATTACAATTACAAATAATCAAATTATTGGGGTTGATGCTGTAGGATCTGGTGATTGGGATGGAGTTGGATTGCTACTAACTGGAGCTACACAATGTGAAATTACATATAATAAGATCACAGAATGCGCCGGATACGGTATATGTTTATCATGGGAAGATAATTATGATAATACAATTACCAATAATGATTTATGTGGGAATGATAAAGGTGGATTTAATGAGTTAAATGAGGATTATTCCAATACTATTGAAGACAATGAATGTGGATTAGGAGATAATGGTCCATTTGAAATTTCAGGATTCCCAGTGGGATTGTTGACAGTATTAGGAATTGTTTCTTTACTTCTAATTCAACGAAAAATATTAAAAAATCGATAATAAATTGGAAAAATTTGCATTGATTTTGATATTGGATTTAGGTAATATGAAAAAAATCAATTGCAACTTAGATTATCTGAACATAGGTTCAGAAGACCACTGACCGAGAACTCGGTCATTTTTTCACTTTTGGCTTATTTATTGAAAATTATCAACTGATTTAAAGATATACCCTACATCCAGTGGGTAAACCCACTGATTCGGGAGTCCCATTATGAGATATTGATATAGATGCGGATTAGTGGTTATATGGGTAAGTAAAATGCAGTAAAACTCACTATCCTTAGTGAAAATAATGATATTCAATTGATAACTCTTAGCATTATTAAGATATCAGGAAAATATAATGAAAAAATAATCAGAACGGATTCAATCTCGGAAATTTAACAAGAGAACCGATATTCAACCCGTCAGATTGTGATCATTATTGTATTTCTTTAATTACATGTAACAAGCACACAACAAACCATAATTGGTTATAGTTATTTTTCATTTATGGAACTATTTTTCTTCTTAATTATCACAAAGATACTGAATCCTAGAACAGTTCCTAAAATGATGCCTGGATATCCGGGAATTCCAGAACTTGCTTTGTTTATTTCTAATGCTAATATGGATATTGCAAAATTTCCAATATTTTCACCTGACATATACGTTATCGAGGTTGAGTTGGAGGAAGTTAAAATTCCGTCATCATTAAACAAAAACGTCATTTCATTTACAGATGTGAAAGTATATATGTTTATCATGGTCACATTAAATGTAATTTTAATACCATAACCATCACTTAACGATTCCGTGGTAACATTATCATAACCAGGATTTTGTTCTTTAAATGCTGTTTCAAATTCTGTTGAATGGTCACCAATTTTATATCCTTTTGGTATAAAATTCGAGGCATTAGCTTGAAACATGTTTGTAGCAATATCAGCTGAACTATTCAAATAAAAATCACCAGTTGTTTCATTCTCCCAAGTACCTAACACTATTGCACTAGATTGGTTATACGTAATATTCGTTCCAATTGTGGAAACATCTTCTATTTCTGTAATAAGGATTTTCGAATATTGAGTATGGTTGAGAGCTGTACCATTTATGTCTGTCCTATAGATAATTTCATCGCCTTCACTTAGTCCAACATCATAATTCCAAGCAGAAGTTAATGGGATCATTGATACTAGTAAAAGCAAGCTAATTCCGAGTACATATTTTACTTTATTCATTTTTTTCACTATTTTTTTTTTTTTAAAAAGAGAAATAACCACAAATTTGTGTATTATTATTTCATTCAATTGGTATTTAACATCTTATATCCTATATCTTTTAAAGTTTATTTATATGTCTAATATTCGGGGTATTTTTCGAGGAGTGGGACTAATCCTATATATGCAGATACATTAATTTCATCCATTTTTTTCACTTCAATTTTTTTAGGTCAAATATTAGTTTATTTGTCTTATCTCTTACCCCTAATAGCATAAAGTAAAACACTTCATTTTTTGGCTGGATCAATCCACTCGTATAAAATGAACTGTTATCCCATAGGCCATTATTTTTAATGATTATCAAGTACATGACCAAAAAAATTTCCTACAAAAATTATCCTGGATAAAACTCATGAAAAAGAAAATGATATTGGATTCCCCCTCCTCCGCCTTCACAGGTCCCTCGAAGGGCACATCCTCGAGCTTTGGAGTTTGGAATTGGGAATCGCTAAGGTGTGATCGTAAACCCGATTTTTATATGCAGGAAAACCGGGAAACCTTAAAGGAGGCTAACCCAATGAAAAAAACAAACCCATCAAAACGATGGAAGTAAAATACTTAAAAATATTTCACTCTATTTATAAAAAAATCCATTTTAATATTTAAAATAACTCAGGAAAAATATTAGATAATTATGATTACTCAATCTAATGGCTGATTTGTAAGGTTATCTTGCTGAATTTCCGAGATTAAATGCCATTTGATTATTTTTTTACTATATTTTAGTGATATCATAAAAATGCTAAGAAATATTGGGTGGATGTCACTAAATCATAGTGAAAAATTGCCGATTTCATACCACAAACCATATTCACTAAGGGATAGTGAACTTTACAGCATTATACTCTTCCATTATACCTTCAATCCACCAACCACTACACCAATACCATCAGATTATCCCGCTAATCCGCTTCTATATAATATATCCCATAACTAGACTCGAAAGGAGCATATTTATATGCGGATTGAAGAGATATATCTTTAGATCAGCTGATAACGGACATCTGATAACTAACAACTGGTTTTAAGGATAGCTCGTTTCGCATATAAATATGCTCCACTCCCTGTGATTGAGTGATGGGAGGGAGGAGGCGGGTTTGATATGGTTGAGGTGGTGATATTATTGGGATGTTATGTTGATTAATTGAGCAGAAAGAGAAAAAATGACCGAGAATTACTCAGTCAGATGGTCATCGACACCTAGATGCCGATAATCGTAGATGTGATTTAAGAATCATTTTCTAATTTTTCTTAAATTTCTCTAAAAAGCTATTAAATTGTGGAAATTTGTTACTTTTATAAGTAACTACAACACCTGCAACGGAAATGCCCAAAACAACAACTATTATTGAAATAGTCACTCCAATGTTTGCTTTTACTCTAATATCTTTTGGTATATCTCCATTTCCATAATTGATTAGCTTGGTAAAACTCGTATAAGTATAATATTTTCCATATTCTCGAGTTACTGAATATTCTTTTAAGAAACCATCTTTATCAACTTCAATGACTTCATTAAATTGTGCATCTCCCAATTTAGATTTGATTTCGACCGAAGAACTTGTTGTTTTCACATTGTCTTCAAAATATTCCCGACTGTAATATTCTAAATAATTGGAGATATTGTTTAAAGGTAGAAACACCCAATCATCTATGGAGCTATTATCATTTACATTTACCCATATTCTCATTGAAACATTATTGACATAACTTGGCAAAGAATTATGGTTGTAAAAGTAATTAAGCACTTCATTATTATAATTCGGACAATCGTATACCCAATTTTCATTGCATTTATCCCAATTGTATTTTTCCAGATCTAAATAATTAACACCAAGTTCATATCCGAAGTCAACAACTTTATATAGATAATAAGAATAACTTTTCTGATTACAATAATCACAATCTTCAAAGGTTGTTTCATAGCCGGATTCATAAACAAACCAATCGTCTTTATTTATACCAAATTCAGCAACAGGCGTTTCAGACATTGAAAATGTGTAGTTAGAGCTAACATAATTCCCGTATGTTGTTGTGGTTGTTTGGTTTTGATAAAAGATGTGAAATTTTCCTGTAAGTTCACCAAATCCTTCTTTTGTATCCCAAAGAGTATAAGAAAAATTATATATTTTTCCATTTGAATAATCTGCATCACTATAGTCATCTTCAATCATATTTTTAAAAAGAGGTCTATTTGTCAAAGGGCCGTATAATGAAATGCTTGCCTGATTTCTCTCATATGCATTAGTAAGATATGGGCAGGTAACATTAATATCAATGGTTAAGGTAGAATACCAGTCTTCTGGTGTAATAATACCCCAATCCAATATATCGATTGTAAAATCTTCATTTACTGGTGGCATTGCCAGAGTTTCATTGTCCATTAAGTTATATGAATGCCACTTTACTCCATCAAACGCATAAACATTAATTGTATGATTTTCACCTTCTTCAAGCCCAGTAATTGAATACATTCCCAAATCTTGATAATTTGTCCAATCTATTTCTGTTATTTCTTCACATTGAAGAATATTTTGAACATCGAATTTTGGTTCAATAGTTTGATTTTCTCCATCAATTTCAAGCTTTATTATTGGTTCCACATTCTGCCATGTTATATATGTTAATATTATATTAAAATCTAAAGATTCTGGAGTGTATATTGGATAAATGGTTGCCCACAAATTGGAGGCTTCAGTATAATTAACTGAAGTTACTGAATAATTTTCTGTTTGATAATTTTCTTTACCCATTGAAAACGAAATTGAATAATTATATGTGTTTGGATTGTGAACTCCAAAATCTTTTACAAATAAATATTTTTTAGTACAATCATCCCAATTCATAGCTTCTGAAGTTCCGTCGATATTAAGCTGAACGTTTTCAATTTCTTCATTCAATTCTTCATTATTCCAATAAGCATAAAATGACAAGTTATTAGTATGGTATCCAATACTATTATATCCATAATTTGTATAATCTAAAACATCAAATTCAAATGCAGTAACATTAACAGTAAAATTTTTTTCATATTCATAAGTGCCCGTTGAATTTTCATGAAAGAATTTTATCTCGTAGATTCCGTAATCAAGCCCAGTTAAATAATAATTGTATTGTAAAATATTCTTGTTTCCTTCAACATAAATATACGGGTCCATATCATAATTTGTTTCATTTATAGTGAAATAGACTCTATCATTAAATTCTCCCGAACTAGAACGCATAGTCGCCTTAAGATTCAAAATTCGACTATCTTCATAGTAATATACTCTAGCGTTGCTCATCCCTTCAGTGATTCCATCATCTCCTGCAAGAACAGGTTGAGTTGTATTAATTCCCATCATCAATATTGATAGAAATAAAAGGATACTAATTTTTTTAATAGTTTTTTTCATAAGTTACATTCCCTTATTTGTTAAATTTATATTATCAAATCAAATAAACTGATTTAATTAGTGAAATATAAAGAAAGATTATATCTAATATCTTCCTTTTAATCAAACACTCTGTTAAGTTAAAAATCCACGTAATTTCTGTAGAAAACGAATGAAAAAAATGTAAATCGGATTTTAGAAAAGAGTTTAGTTTGATATTTTTGTAAATTGAATTAGTTCTCCTTTAAGAAGGGATATTAAATTACCATAAGAGTTCATGGAAATTATATTTATTTCAAACCCCTTTAAAATTTGTTCCTTCAACATTATTAAGGATTTCAATTTTCCTTTCATTGCACCACTAGCATCTTTTAATATCGAATTGTCCATATTATTAATTACTCCTTCTAAATCTTCAATGTTTGAATCATTAATAATTGGGCTGTCTGGAACTAATTTAGGATCTTTTTCATGAATCCCAGAAACGTCCGTAGCAAAAATCAATTTATCAGCCATAAATTCCTTTGATAAGAGAGTTGATATCTGGTCTCCACTACCTATACAAAATCCCATCTTTTTATCAAATATAATATCTCCTCCGATTAAAGGTACCATTCCTAACGAGAGGAAACCTTTAACTGATTCAAGAAAAAAATTTGAAATCTGCATCTTTTCGTTTACAAATATCGACGAAGCATGTAACAAATTAACAGGAATACCGACATTAGCTAGCTCTGTAGCAATCAAAATTCGGAATTTATTAACAATTTGTTGAGTTTGAGAAAGGGGAATGAGCTGATGTGTTCCTTGGAAACCATGATGAAGCTTGTGTTCGAGAACTGGGGGATGACCAAAAGAACCCACTCCATGAACTATTATGAGGTCTTCAATCAAACCTGTGTCTAAACATTCCTTAATTTCTCGAGCTACTTCTTTTATGGTTGCATCATTACTTGTATAAGGGACGCTCTTATCTGTTAGAAGCGCCCCTCCAAGTTTAATTATTGTTAGTTTTTTTTTCTTTGCAAGTCCCACACTTATCAACTTCTAGAATTTATAAGCTTATAATTGAATATGGCCAAAATGATGGGATCCAAAGTTTAAATACAATAATCAAAATTACTACAACAATTGGAATTGTCAAATTATCCATATTTGGAGGGGACAATGCTTCTACAATTGTTACTACGAAACAAATAATTACAATAGGTAATAAAAGTTGAATCAAATTAAAATCTGGAATTCCAATTGAAAATATTGCAAGTAATCCAAAACTAAAGATGAATGATCCCAAAA
>JAUWMK010000039.1 GCA_030613185.1 Promethearchaeum sp. | reverse complement strand
ATTAGTGGAAATTACTAAATTAGTGCTCTTTTGGAGGGGTTATAACAATGAAAATAACTGATTTAAACAATGTTGCTGTAATCGGTGCTGGAGATATGGGTCATGGTATCGCAGAATTATGTGCTTTGAACGGATATAATGTTTATTTGAAAGATATTGGCCAAAAATTTCTTGATAGAGCTAAAAACCGTATTAGAGAAAGCCTCAATATTTTAGCACGGAAGGGAAAACTTAAAGATGACAATATTGAGACGGTTTTAGGACGAATTATCCCGACTTTAGATTACAAACAAGCATTAGAAAATTGTGGATTGGTTATTGAAGCAGTTCCCGAAATTATGTCTTTAAAAAAATCTGTTTTTATAGAATTGGATTTCAATCTTCCTAAATCCGCAGTTATTGCAACAAATACTTCAAACATGAGTATAACTGAGCTCGCTTCCCAGATAAAACGCAGTTCTCAGGTTATAGGGATGCATTTTTTTAATCCGGTAATACTAATGAAAGCAATTGAGATAATCAGGGGTAATGATACTAGCAATGAAACAATGAAATTTGCTGAAGATTTTGCTTATTCACTACATAAATTACCAATCCCAGTTCTAAAAGATGTTCCGGGATTTATTGTAAATCGAGTTTTAGCACCGAGTTCGGTTTTACTAAATAAAATTATTGAAAAAAAAATTGCAACTTCAAATCAAATAGATGCGAATTTCAGAAAGATAGGTCAACCAATGGGGCCATTTGAGCTTATGGATTATGTAGGATTAGATATTTATAAACATGGTGCCGATTATTTTGCTCAAAAGATTGATCCCGAATTTAAATCTCCAAAATGGGTAAATGATCTAATTAATGAGGGAAAATTAGGAAAGAAGACCGATTATGGAATTTACGATTGGTCTTCAGGAAGGCCCACTATTAATTTAGAAGATACTACAGAGAAAGTAGATTCTAAAGATCTACTTCTTGTTCAAGTGAACGAAGCGGCTAAATTAATTGAAAATGGTGTTGTTGAGTATCCAGGGGATATTGATTTGGCAATTCAGAATGCAACTGGTAATGTTTCTGGGATATTCTGGCTTCTAAAGAACGATAGAGAGTATTTAATAAATCGACTTAATTTCATCGCAGATGAAATGGGGGTTGAAATTTTCCGCCCAATTGAATTCTTAAAAGAAATGACAATTCCAAGTGCGCGAAAAGCTCTAAAAGCAAGAAAAAAGAAAAGAAAGGAACAAGAAAATCAAAAAAATAATAAATAAAAAAAAAGTAGTATTTTCTACTTTGGTTCTATACTAATTTTACCTTTCGATAGAACATATAAGATTCACCAATTATCACCGCAATTGCAGCTATAGCTACAATCATCCAGATTGTTTCCCCACTCAATTTTTTTCTTCCCTCAGAAATCTGATTTGGGGTTAAGATACAAATCTGCGAATCTTCACGAACACTGTAGGTAATGTAAGGAGATACAGATAAGTTTGCAATTGATGTGTTTTTCAAGAGTGTGAATCTAGTCCTGTAATTCAAGGATTCCCCTGGATATAATGTTCCGATTGAGACATCGGGACCAATTCCTTCTAAATATTTGAGGTAAAAATATTCATCAGTGCCGTATTCATCATAGTAATTAGCATTTGCATAAACGTTATATGCAGGAGTTGTTCCATTATTTGAAATAGTGAAATCAATTGTTACTATAGTGCCGGCTTCACTTGAAGGGGCTGAAATTTCTTGATTAAATATTAAAACTGGTCCAAAAATTTGACTTTCACGTGGATATATCATATAAACTGATGATCCAGCATCATTATTTGCGTAATTATAACTGTCCATTTCGATTTGATCTATTTGAGCTGTTTCATTTTGATTATAGAAAGTTAAATCGCAAGAATATCCGCAATCTCCTCCAAAATAGCGATTATATGCATCTACTATATATGAAGTCGAAACATTTACAGATTCTGATGGATCAAGACGTTCAATAATTCCTGAATCATCTGTTAAATTCAAACCTAACTCACTATATCCAATATAACCACCATTTGGAAAACGATCAAAGTCCCAATGAATATTTGAAGCATAAACATCACCTATATTTGTAATTGTTGCCGAAATATTAATTGTTTCTCCTACTTGAGGTCCAATATTATCAACAGTATAATTTACAATCATCCAGGGTTCCGGATCAGCATCATTTTGAAAGAGTTTAATGCGATTTGAAGATCCAGTAAATCTGGGGTCTGAAAATTGTGGTCTTGACCAATGATTTGCCAAATCTAAGTTGTTAGTTGCATCGTATTCATATTCTATCTGATATTCTGGTGTGTTATTGCTATTATGATCACAGACATATGTTGTTGAAATTGTTGAAGATTCTCCAGGTTCTAAACTTTCTATGTTAATTATTAAATTCTCAGTAGTTAAATTGTAATTGTTGAAATCTGGATGATCAATATCAATATCATACGCAGTTTGACCTCCTACATTAGTAATTGTGGCAGTAACGGTTATTTCTTCTCCATAATTCACAGTTGTATCATCAACCGTAAATACGCTATTTAAAATTGGTTGCGATTCTTGAGCATCAGTAAATACAAAATTAGCATCATCGGGTAAATAACCATTCATATTTCCATCATGACTTAGTTCACGTTCAATATGGCATCTATCTTGTACATCATCCGAAGGAGCAGGTGTTACTGATGAAATTTCAGCGCCTTTGTACAAGTAAATATTTAAACTGGATTCATTCACCCATATTGGCATCTCTAAATTTTCAGTATAACCCAATAATTCATTGAAATAAATTGTATTTTCGGATTCTTTATTAATTTTAAGTAAATCTTCTCTATATAATTCTAAATCTGCAGTATATTCCCATCGGTATTCACCATTTTCATCATCCCAATTTGCATTAATTCTAATCGCTTTATTATTTGATTTAAGAATTTCATCTTTAGCCAGCAAAGTTGTGTTCCCACATGGAAGAGGAGTTAATAATAAATCCCAAATTGCATCATATTCTTGAGGAAATGCTCGGTACTCACAAGTCCAAATGTCAGACCAAGGATATGAAGAATTTGAATATTGTAAGAAATCAACATTTAGGGTTGTTTCTAATTGAGAAACCAAACTATTTAACCAAGTTTTTCCCAAGCTTATATTTTGATAGCTATCGAAATCGATATTAATTTCTAAAGAGAGATGAGAAAAACTATATTCCCAATTATTTCCTGGTAGATCCGATTCAAAATATCCTCCATTTTCGGAGGCGTATATTCCCATGTCTTGAGGTTTAGGAGATGATTGGTATACGCTAAGAATAACGGATGCATCATCAATTGTGGAAGTGGTTGAATTCGGAACTGATAAACTTACAGGAAAATCTACATACATTCCTTGATCTGTGATGTCCCAATGATAAATAACATCCCCATTTTTTAAAATGTATAAATTTAAATTTTCATCATATTCTTTAGTATAATTATCTTCATCTTGAGCGTTAACTGATTGTATTGAATGATTCCACAATAGAATCATCCCTAATAAAACCAAAAATGCATATCTCGATGTTTTTTTCATTTTTTTCATTTTTTTCACTTTTTATAACGTTATAATGAGTTTTCTGTAAAAAACCCTTAAGTAATGAATTTCTATTACAACAATATAAATTTAGCCCCCTAGAACGGAAATTTTTTCTTTTTCGATACTAATTTTAATAATATGCCGGAAATTCATTTTAAAAATATCACTGATTTTGATATAAAGGGGAAAAAAATCCTCGTACGTGCGGATATTAATTCAAGTATTGACTTGGAGAAAAACGAAATTCGTTCTGATCCTCGTATAAAAGCACTCGTTCCGACTTTAAAGGCTTTAAAGGATGCTGCTGTAGTATTAATCGCTCACCAAAGTCGTCTAGGAAAACCTGATTGTATTGATTTAAAACTTCACTCTGATCTTTTAAATAAATATTTAGGTGGAACAGTGAAATTTGTTAAAGATTTATTCGGTGAAGATGCCATTTCTGCAATTAAAGCATTACAACCGGGAGAAATATTAGTTTTAAATAATGTTAGACTTTGGGAACCCGAAACAAAAGTGAAAAGTATTGAAGAAGCAGAACAAACAGAACTGATAAAGAAGTTAACACCATTATTTGATTATTTTGTTAATGATGCTTTTGGTGCTGCACATAGGGCCCATGTTTCTTTGGTAGGTTGGCCAAAAATTTGTGCGGGTCCAGTTGTAAAACGCGAATTAGAAATGGTTCAATCATTATTCAACCCTAAAAAGCCTTCAGTATGGTTGGTGGGCGGTGCGAAAGCCTATGATAAATTCCTTGCTGTGAAATTTAACCTTGAAGGAGGAAATATTGATAAAGCTTTGATTTGTGGGTTAACTGCAATTTTAATGCTGGAAGCTAAAGGAATTGATATGGGTGCACCTAATAGAAAATTCATCGAAGACGATTTGGAGAAATATAAGGATGAGATTGCCGAAACTTGTGAGAAATTTAGAGATAGCATTGTGTTACCTATAGATATGGCTTATGAAGAAAATGGTCAACGAAAGGAGATAGATACCAATCAAGTCGGAGCTGTTGGAAAAGCAACAGGTGATATTGGAGTTAAATCTATAATTGAATTTAAAGAAATTTTGAAATCTGCAAAAACTATCATAGCCAACGGTCCACCTGGAATCTTTGAAAAAGAAGTATTCAAACAATCTTCTTATGATATTGTTGAATCTATGGCTGATGCAGCTAAGCAAGGTGCGTTTGTATGTATTGGTGGAGGGGATATGGGAGCCGTTGCTGAAATGTCCGGTTTTGCGGATAAAATATATATTTCCACTGGTGGAGGCGCATTATTACGAATTTTAAGTGGTAAAGACCTCCCATTATTAAAAGTTCTACGTGAAAAAATGCCTTGAAATTACTGATTTTTTTTTATTTTTTATAAATTATCACAATCATTTTTTTTCGATCAAAATAATATAAAAAGATTTATTTTCATGTACTTTATTATTTATCCTATGAGCAGTAATCTAAAAACGATTCATGCAACCTTGGATCATTTCCTTGCAGTCAAATTCGATCGGGTTAAAGAGTACCTTGGAATCCAAAATGATGCTGAAGTAATTCGTGTTCTCATTACTGAAATTTATAGACAGAAGTTTATTAAAGAAATTGACAATGCTCAAGATGACATGAAAAAAGCTCTCCCATTTATTGATTCATTTATGGAAAAATACGGTAAAGAATGGAAAAAACTCGGAGAATAATATGTGGTTTCCCTCAATTGAGTTCATTCTCCAAATTTACAAAAGATATATTTCTGAAAGTCCTAAAACCCTAATAAATATTCAAGGATTAAAAGCTACATTAGATAAATCCAAATTCGGAATCCCATATCATCCACTACCATCGATTTGGGATAGTGTTACAATTTTATACAAAGAAATAGTGGAAAATCATTATTTTATTGATGGTAATAAGCGTATTGGTTCATTAATTGCTGTTTTATTTCTTAATTTCAATGAATTCCAATTTACACCTCCAGTAGGTGATATCTTTAAAGTCACAATGAATGTAGCTCAATTAAAAATATCATTTGAAGATATTAAAAACTGGTTTCAGCAAAACTCTGAAAAATTTAAAAGTTGAAAGAATTTCCAATGAAAACTAATATCCTTGTTATAAAAGATTAAAAATGTATATTTATTTCGATCGTTTGAAAATAGTGTGAAAAATCGTGCAAACAGTTGAAAATATTTCATTAGATGGAACATGGGTTTTGATTAATGAAAAAAAAAACATTCAAGTACAATGTCTCGTTCCCGGAACAGTTTTTGAAGCATTAATTAATAATAGTGTAATCGAAGATCCGTTTTATGGTGAAAATGAAGATAAATCAAGCTGGGTATATAATTCGGATTGGTTATATGAAAGAGAATTCGATGTAAATTCAGATTTTCTAACACATTCAAAAATAATTCTATGTTTTTTAGGCTTGGATACATTAACTGATATTTATTTGAATGGATATCTACTCGGTTCCACTAATAATATGTTTCGTTCCTATGAATTTGAACTAAAATCACTGTTGAAACAAGGAAAAAACAAACTATCAATAAAATTTTATAGTCCTACAAAAAATGCTCAAGAAAAAATTAAAAAGAATAAATACAGTCTAAACACTGGTTATGCCGGTATCCCTGGAGTACCTTACTTGAGAAAGGCACAATATTCTTTTGGTTGGGATTGGGGGCCAAAATTACCTGATATTGGTCCGTGGAAATCCGTCTTTCTCAATGGTTATGATGATATTAAATTCGATTCGATTCATATAACTCAATCATTAGAATATAGTAATACAACATCAGCAATGGAAGATATTCATGATTTTTCTCTAAATAATGTTATTTCTGTTAAAATACAAATAAAATTTAAGTTTAAATACCTCATAAACAAGTCTGAAACAAATTATTCGATTAAGATCTCTATAATTGATCCAAATAAAAAAATTCTATCAAATGAAGCAGATTTTGAAGTAGATCTTGAAAAAACTCAGATTTTTGAACTGGATATTGCAAATCCTATTTTATGGTGGACTCATGATTTAGGAAAACCGAATTTATATGATTTTACTGCCCAAATATTTGAAAAAATTAATGGACACGAAATAGATAGAATTCATCTGAAGATTGGAATTCGAGAGATAAAATTAATAAATACTAAGGATAAATGGGGTGAATCTTTTTACTTTCTACTCAATAGAGTCCCTATCTTTGCAAAAGGTGCAAATTGGATTCCAATCGATAGTTTTATTCCCAGGGGAAAGAAATTAGTTCTTTACCAGAAAAACTTAAAATATGCAAAAGAAGCGAATATGAATTTTATTAGAGTTTGGGGTGGTGGAATCTATGAAGATGATCTTTTCTATGATTTATGTGACGAAATGGGGATTTTGGTATGGCAAGATTTCCTATTTGCTTGTGCAATTTATCCAATTCATGATGGGTTCTTAGAAAATGCTAAAATTGAAATCATCCAAAATATAAAAAGGCTAAGAAATCACCCAAGCTTAGCGTTATGGTGTGGTAATAATGAAATTAGCATGTTATGGCCATTTCTTCAGTTTAAAACAGGATTATTAAACCTCGGAAATCGAAATATCAGGAAACAATATAAAAAATCGTACATCAATTTTTTTGGGAAAACAATTCCAGAATTAGTTCGCACTTATGATCCAGATCATAGTTATTGGCCAAGTTCGCCTTCAAATGGAAAAGTTGCTAAAAATCAGATTGGTTTAATGGGATATTTTAAGCAAAACTCTTCACATTATGGAGATTCTCATTTTTGGAATGTTTGGCATGGTGGTGCGCCGTTTTCTGCTTATCGAAGGTTTAATTCGCGATTTATGTCTGAATTTGGATTTGAATCTTTTCCTTCCATTAAAACACTCCAGACTTTTTGTTCCAAAGAGGATTTTGATTTTTATTCCCTAATAATGAAGAACCATCAGAAAAATAAGGCGGGAAATAAAAAAATCATGAATTACATGAAAAAAAGATTCGTAATCCCGAAAGATTTTGAAAAACAGATTATTCTTTCTCAAATTACGCAAGCGGAAGCGATCGAATATGGCGTAGAGCATTGGAGGAGAAATAGAAATAATTTTCATTGTATGGGTGCGCTCTATTGGCAATTAAACGATTGCTGGCCTGTTGCAAGTTGGTCATCACTGGATTATTATGCGCGATGGAAGGCTTTACATTATTTCGCTAAGAGATTTTATTCTCCATTTCTCCCAAGTTTAAAGGATGGAAAAAAATCTTCTGAATTTTGGATTACAAATGATAATGCCAAAATCGAAAAGGGTAGTCTTAGTTGGAAAATCTTTGATCTAGATGGAATTTTAATTAACAGTGGGTCACAAAAAGTAGAAGTTCATGCCTGTAATTCTAAAAAAGTCTTACAGTTTAAAACTGGAACTGGATACGTTGTTTTATATTCACTTCAAGGGAATATTGGTAAAAATGGCAATAATTCATCGATTTTTAATGGATTTCGCTTATTAAATAAACCAAAATATTTCAAAGGAGGAAATCCAGAGATTTCATATACAATTAACGAAATCAAAGAAAATGAAGAAAATTCAAAGGAAAAAATTGAAGAATTAAAATTTAAATTGACACTTACTTCAAAAAAATTAGCACTTTATGCCTTTATTGAGTCTAATGATGTAGATTTTATTGCTTCCGATAAATATTTTGCCATTTCGCCTAATGAAAGTCGAGAGATTTTAATTAGGGTTCTGGATTCCAAGTTGCCAGGAATAAGAGAAAAATTTCTTAATTCTCTTGAGGTCTCTTCATTATTTGATTTAAAATAGTCTCAAAAATTTTTAATGATGGTGGATTAAACAATTCATGGTAACGGCCGAACCAATTGACATTCCTACTGAGATAAATCCCAAAGAAATTAATAAAAGAATTGCTGAAACACAGAAGATCGACCTTATGATCATTTTGAAAACAGTAGAGCTTTTACAATCGGGGAATACAGTCCCTTTCGTTGCACGTTACAGAAAAGAGGTTACCAAAGGATTAGACGAAACTCAAATTCGGGCAATTCAAAAGGAACTAAATAAGTTTATCAGTCTGGATGAGCGAAAAATTGTAATTCTCAATATTATTCAAAAACAAGGAAAACTTACAGAAGAAATCAAGTCGAAAATTCTAAAAGCTGGTACTTTACAAGATGTAGAAGATCTCTATCTTCCATATAAAGTAAAATTAAAAACATTGGGTGCAAAGGCACGTGAAAAAGGATTAGAACCTCTGTCTATATTAATAACATCAGGACAAAAAGAAGGAACTATTGAAGAAATTGCAAATAAATTTCTAAATCCTGAGAAGAAAGTAACCACAATTGATGAAGCAATATCAGGTGCTATCGATATTATTGCAGAGGATGTCGGAACAAATCCAGACCATAGAAAAATGGTTAGAAATGTGGTCTTTAAAAGATCAGTGTTGAAATCCGAGTTAAATAAAAAAATTGTTGACGGCTCACTCACACCCCAAACTAAAGAGGGTAAACAAATAGACCATAACATTTTTGAAATATATTTTGATTTTCCCATGGAAACTACCCGATTAAAAAATCATCAAGTTTTGGCGCTTAATCGCGGAGAAAAATTTAAAATACTCAATTTAACGTTTCAAACTCCCGATGAAGATTTAATACACGAATTAAAGAAGCAAATTATGAAGAAACAGACTAAACAAGACAATATTTTCTTCGATCACTATCAAAAAGCAATAGAATCAGGCTATAAACGCTATATAATTAGAGCTATTAAACGTGAATTATGGAATAATTTAGTTGATGAAGCAGAAATTCATGCAATCAAAGTATTTGCCACAAATCTTAAAAATTTATTAATGACTGCACCCATGAAGCATAAAGCAATAATTGGTATCGATCCTGGCTATCGAACCGGTTGTAAAGTTGCAGTTATAGATCAATACGGAAAATTTCTTGAAAATGCAACAATTTATCCACATGAACCAAAAAACCAGATTGATCAATCCAAAAAAATCCTATTTAATCTTGCAAAATCCCATAATGCTCTTACATTTGCTATAGGAAACGGAACCGCTTCCAGAGAGACGGAACAACTAGTAGTTCAAATAATTAAAGATCACGGTTCAAAATCCTTTCCATTAAACTATGCTATGGTCAGTGAAGACGGTGCTTCCGTTTATTCTGCATCTAAAATTGCCATTGAAGAATTTCCTGATTTAGATTTAACAGTGCGCGGTGCTATCAGTATAGCAAGAAGGCTGCAAGACCCTCTTAGTGAATTAATTAAGATCGATCCAAAAAGTATGGGTGTCGGAATGTACCAACATGATGTAAATCAACGTGAACTTAAATCCGAATTAGATGCTGTAATTGAAGATTGTGTAAACTCGGTCGGGGTTGATTTAAATACTGCTTCTGTTAGTTTGCTTGAACACATATCAGGATTAACAAAGTCCCTAAGTAAACGTATATTCCAATATAAACAGAAAAATGGCGCTTTTACATCTCGAGATCAACTAAAAGAAATTAGAAGTTTAGGTCCTAAAGCATTTGAGCAATGTGCTGGATTTCTAAAAATACCAAATGCGACAAACCCATTAGACAGTACGTTCGTGCATCCCGAGTCATACGACTTAACAGAAAAAATTATGAGCGAACTTGGGTTAAAACCTGTTGATTTAATTAATCCAAAAACTCGAAATGCTGCTTCCGAGACATTATTAAAAGTCAAACCTAAATCTTTTGCAGCAAAATTTGAAGTTGAACCTAATAAAATCCGATACTTGGTTGAGCAATTACGTAAACCTGATTTGGATCCGAGAGATGATTCCGATGGCCCTGTTTTACGTCAAGATGTTCTTTCCATTGATGATTTAAAAGAAGGGATGATTTTGAAGGGGACTATCCGCAATGTAGTGGATTTTGGTGCTTTTGTTGATATAGGGGTTAAAATTAATGGACTCGTTCATAAAAGCCAAATTGCCAATCAGTACGTAAAAAACCCTCAAAATTTCTTATCTGTTGGTGAAGTAAAGGATTTCATGATTTACAAGGTGGATATAGCCCGTAAACGGATCCAACTATCGTTAAAATTGATTCCCCAAGAAAAATAATTTGATTGTATAAATGGCAATGAACAAAATATTATAGATCTTTTTGATTGAAAGACTGGAGCTTCTACATAATTCTATGGTTTTCCCTTTTTTGCTTAAAAATTCTTTCATCAATTTTTTCATTTCTTCCGCTGAAATGGCACGAGTTTGAGGAATCCTGAGGTCACGGATAGAAGATGCTTGATTTTTTTAAAAACTTAAATCTATCATTTTTTTAAAAATTTCTATGGAAAAAGGGCAAAAAACCAGATATATGAGCAGAAATCAAATAGATCTCGAATGTAGATCATTTCACTTTTAGTACTCGCATTAGAATTGAAGGGGTTTCAGACTGCCTTGTTATTGTGTTGAAAATTCTATTGACAAAGAAATCAAAGATCTATAAAAAAATATTCATTGCCGTATAAATAGAGAAATTTGAAAAATAGGATAAAATGGAATTAAGGAAAAAATCCCTATGAATTTTAAATTACAACTATTTCCCTATTTCATCTTATTTTTCTTAACCAATAGTTTAAAAATTTCTTAACCCTTTTTAGAATTAAATACGATATAGGTTGAAAATTATGTCTCAATGGAAAGATAATGTTAAAGTTGTTATTGATCAAATCCGCCCAAGCTTGCAGGCAGACGGTGGGGATGTCGCTATAGTGGATATTGCTGATGATGGAACAATTAAAGTGGAATTACAAGGTCATTGTAGAGGTTGTCCTTATTCTCAAATGACGTTGAAGAACGGGATTGAAAGATTACTAAAAGAAAAAATTCCACAAGTGAAAGAAGTAGTTAATGTATAAGCTGATAAGTCTACTGTTTTTTTTAATTTCTAATTCTATTTGCCATCCGCTCGTCAGAGTGCGGAATGTTTTATGTTTCTTAAGATTTTATTGCTGGAGACATCAAAGCTCAGAATTGATAGGCAATAACTTTTAGATGCGGTATGGCAGGCAAATTCTTTTCGGTAGTATGAACCTCCCATTGATATAAAATCCCTGCTGCTATCACAAAACAATCTATATATGACAACTGTGTCCGGTATCGGCACTTTAAGTCACCCGCTTTGAAGAGTAAAGAGATATCTTGATCTATTAAAACAATCGGATACCTATCTATCATGGAAATAAGACTTGAAGACGCAAAGTCTTTTCCTTTTCTGATGCACAGGTGCTTATAGGCCTCGGAAATTACAGGTGTGATTATATGGGCTGTATTTTTGCCATTCTGTATGCTGTCAAATAAATTGTTTATCTGTTTGGGGGGTTTTTTTCCCAATAGCAGTGTAATGCACCCCGTATCCAATGTGATTTGTTTCGACATCTAAAACTCCAGCTCCAGTTCCACTTTGCGACTTTTTTCCATTTCTTCTAGCATTTCCTCGGTTGTGAAAGAATTTTTTCGTAAATCTTCGAGTGGTTGTATTACATGCATTTTAAGTCCATCTTCTTCTTCGATAAAAACAACTCGGTCACCATCCCGAATATTATATTTTTTCCGCAGGGCTGCCGGTATACTGACCATCCCCCGATTCGTAATTTTTGCACTTTTTAAAAACGTCATGTTTTTTCACTATGTAAAAATAGATAAAACCATGTATTTATGTGTTTTGCTAGGATTATATATTATATTGCATGTTGAGAATTGTATCATAATCATTTTTTTCGTTATTTTAAGAAACTAAAGGACTTTAAATCTGCTGGTTTTTTTTACTTTTATCTTGATAAATCCTTAAGAATCGTTCAATTAATATCTCAGTCCATTTTCGGACTAAATCTTCTTACGAAATATTATATAGATATTGTTGGCTAAGAATATTTCATATTTTGTAATTATGGGTAAAAACACTAAACCTTGTGCACTACGACCGGCTATGTTCACAGCTGCTTGAAATTTCACCTGGGTCATAGCTCCACTAACTATGGGAGAATTTACTGCAATTTGAAGAAAAATCCCCAGGATAGCTAAGAAAGGTCCAATTATTAAGTATATTAAAAAGTGAAATTTATTTCATCGCTTTCTGATGGTTTTTTACCCTTTACCATTTTCTTATTCACATCATCAGAAATATAACTTACAAATGCTTGACCGTTTTCAACCGAAAGAGTATCCTCAACTTCATCAGAATAATCAACGATTTCCTTTGATAAACCCAAAACCCATGAATAAAGTGTAAAAATTACAGTTTGAACAATTAAAGTAATAAAGTGAATTTGAATCCATATATAATTAGATCTCTCACCTGAAAAAGAGAAGATTAACCCAACGAATTGAGCACATAACACAGCAATCAATAATAAAAATCCAGTAATAATTGCCACATTATTATTCTTACGAAATTGAATACAACCAACAAAATATAAAATTACTCCAAAGACCATCAAAAATGATCCCATAATAAATAGAAGTTCATAAGGATTACCAGTGATATATGCAAACATTATATTTAATACTCCGAGGATCATAATGCCTCCCCCAATTTTTAAAAGCAGTTTTCCTTTATAAAATTCCGAACCCAAAACAAGCATAACACCTAAGCTAAAAGCAATATTGGATGAAACTGCAAGTCCATTTGTACAACTATTCCCTATAGATACAACCTGTAGGAAATTATCGAACGTTGCATTTCCACTAGTAACAAAGCTATAAAATACAATTTGAATATAACCCCAAACGGTAACAAAGAAAGCCCATATTAAAGCGCCTAATTTAACCATTTAATTATTTCCATATTCAATATTTCATTAATTTAAAATTATATTTGATTTTTAAAAGGTCTTATTATTTTGAAGTGAAAAAATGGGCCCACGCGGAATTGAACCGCGGACCTTCTGCACGTCAAGCAGACGTAATAACCACTATACAATGAGCCCTTAGTTTTTTTACAAAAACAAACTCTTAATCTTCTGAAATTACTTACCAATTATTAATTTTATTGTTCCTATGATTCACCCAATCTAGTTAGGATTTTTAACTCTTACATATATTTGAATTAGATTATCACTCATTTTTTAGGGAAAGACTTTATGTTTTTTCTCCATTCCAAGAGATTATATTTGGAAATTGTGAGAAATGAACATCATATGATAGATAATATTTTATATCAAAATTTTCCATTATTTTAAAAGTTGAAGCATTTGTAAAACTCCATTCTTTATCTTGGTATTTTATAATCAATTTCCAGGTCTGATCAAAGATTTTTTGGGTAACAAAAATCATATTTAACACCTTTGATTTTCTTATACTATTTCCAAAATTTTTAATCTTTGAATGACCTACCCCTTTCGCTTTTAAAGTAGTAATTAATTCGTCAAAAATATAATCTGAATAATATATTGAAATTTTTCCCTTTTTAAACTCTTGTAGAAGAAGTTTATTAGTTAGGTTTGCATTCTTAAAATTTTTGTCTTCTTCATTACATAATGCAATTAAAAAGCTAGTATCAATAAAAATCGCTTCATTCATGATTCAAATCCCTACTTATATATTATTTCATCAATATTTTCACTTGCATTACGACCTAATTTAAAGGTTGGGAGATTAAAGAAAGGATCCTTTTCAATTTCAATTTCATTAATATCATTATCAGAAAGCAACTGTTCAGTTATATTTGATTCAAATTTAATGCCTAGGTCAACTAATTCTTTGAGAAGTTGTTCTTGGGTTATTTTTTTTTTAGTTTTAAAAGAAAGAATTGACATTAATTCATCTAACTTCTTTTTATCATCTTTGGAAATTCTGATTGTTGTTGAAGACATATTGTAGATATACAATACAACATACTTATTTTTTTCTAGTTTAAAATTATGATAATGATTGGTATCGATTTGACTTTTAAACTCGAGTTATAAATACTACTTATGAATAATGATTCCAAAATTAGTTTCAAATTGGTTGAGACTTTTAATGTTATAATTTTGTCAGTGGCTTTTATTGCACTTTTTGTAACTGGGTTTTTCATTCAAAATGAAGATATTATTATGATTCTGCATTATTGTGGATGGGTTATTTGGGTTTTAGCTTGTATATTGGCATTTTCACCAAATTTTTTATTTAAGAAACATGGTGGAGTCGCTAAAGGAAAAAGCTATGTACACACAACTAAATTAGTGGATAAGGGAATTTATGGCATCATTCGGCATCCACAATATGGTGGGGGATTGTATATTGCTTTATCTCTTATCCTTATCCAGCAAACTCTTGTTAGTATTATTCTCGCGATTGTTTGTATTATTACTTCATATCTATCAATGGTGTTTGAAGATAAGGATTTAGTTGTTAAATTTGGAGAAGATTATGAAGAGTATATGAAACGGGTGCCGAGAGTTAATTTATTATTAGGATTTATAAGAAAATATAAGAGAAAATAATTAATTGAAAGTAGAAAAAAAAATAATAAAAAAACAACAAAATTTGAATTCTAGTAATTATATCTTTACAATCAAATTAAACTTCTCAAATATCTTTGCAATTAGCCATATCAGCAAAATAGGCACTATACCTAATAAAACCATGTCAAATATTCCACTTAATCCCAACAAACCTTCAATTAATCCATAATAAACAAGCTCGTTTATTACCATAGAGAATAAAAATACCATAAGCATGTTTTTTCCGAAAGTGCTCAAACCGGGTATGTGGAATCCATCTTTATCGAAATGATAAAAGACATATAGGAATAATGCAGCAACTGATATTGCGAGCATAGCTAAAGGTGTTGATACCGTATGATGATCTGACCATTGGATAAAATCCAATAAATAGCTCGATATCATAAATGCAATTGTAACAGGAAGAACGTTTTTCTTAATACCTTCCTCGTTAATTTCTCCTTTTGGTGTAAGGAACCAGAGTGTATAGGCTGATGCGACTAACCCTATTGCAATATGGTTGATTGTTAGAA
The DNA here is from genome assembly GCA_030613185.1 of Promethearchaeum sp. Taxonomy (GTDB): domain Archaea; phylum Asgardarchaeota; class Lokiarchaeia; order Sigyniarchaeales; family Promethearchaeaceae; genus Promethearchaeum. Next base: position 3,125 of record JAUWMK010000039.1, on the reverse strand, counting down.
ATGGAAATTTCCAATCTCCAGCTCTCCAAAGGTGCAAACTATTAAACATATATAAAATTGAGTGCACTAACATTACTCCTAAGCCTGCAATTAATCGAAATTTAGGTTTTGATATATAAAGTGCAGCAATTCCGGCAGCTAGTCCTGCCCAAGCAATATTTGCTAAGGTTCCTTCAGCAAGAATAAAATAGGAATGGAATTTTTCTGCTGCTAAACCGTGAAGCACGCTTAAAATCATTACCAAAACAAATCTTTTTCCAATATGCAACCATATTTTTCCATCCGATAAAGCTTTTTCTTTTCGTTTAAGAACTGCAAAAGCCTGCATGAACCCAACAAGAAAGATGAATATTTGTTGACCAAGATCAATCATTGTAATAAGAGGGCGCTCTAAGTCCGCATATTTAAATCCGTGGTTTAATGCTGGTGACATAAGAGGGATAGGCCAATCTTCTGAAATACTATATATCCAAGCACATGTTTGTATTATAAAAAGTATAATAATCAAACCTCGAAATTGATCTAACCACTCAAATCTGAATTTTTTCTTCTTTTCTTTCTTAATTTTTTTCTCTGTTTCATCAATTTTTAATTCTTCACTCATGTTAATCATTCCTAAAATGAACAAATGTCGAAACACTTGTGAAATAATTTTTGTTGAGGATGTATATAATTACTATGTTTTTTTACGACATTTATTTAATAACAGGAAAATTTATGTTGAATATAAAATTTTTATGAATAATTATTCATAAAGTGTTTTAATATGCAGTGGAAGATTGATGAAGGTTGTATGGGTTGTAGAGTTTTTTGCAGTTAAGAAAAACATGGAAAAATCTGGACACTTTATAATTATTCGTAAGATTGAGATATTTATCATTCAATTCAATTAAATCTAATAATTTATTTTTCTGAATGAGTCTGGTGATTTAAAAAGAAATTCTTTGATAAATCATTATGGATGAATTTACCTAACATAATTAGGATTATCCATTCTTTTCAAAAAAAAAGAAATAGAGACTCCCCATAACTATAAAATTTCATGGGAAAGTTGATTTGGGTAAACTAAGATTTGGGATATCGTCCTACTTGTCTATAAATTGAGATAATTAAAAACTATAGTGGAGGAGATTTATAAAAAGAATTTGAAGTAAATTGAAAGATATCAGGATAATATTAATGAATAAGGATGGAACTTAAGAAATAGTAAACCACTGACATCTCTATATGGGATGCTACTGATCTTCCGTTACAGATCTCCAAGTGTCCAGATTTGGGTAATTTTTAAGTGACGGTTGGATAGCTGCATTTGACCCCAAATTTTTATAAAGAGTGTTTTGCATAATCCGTAAATTTAATGGTAGGGTGTAAAACTATAAAAATATGGTCGATTGAACTAGTGTTATGCCCAAACACTCATGAAAACACCATACACAGGGAGTATACCTTGTATCTGTTTCCTTTATAGGTATTAATAATAAGCGATAAATATTGCTAAACCAAACTAGAAAATGCTGAATACATCATCAATAAATCAGGTCGATTAACTTTGTATGCAGATAACGCATGGAGTAATTGAAGAATCATATATTTTAATACATGGATGGTCGCAGCATCTTGGCCCATTGTATTCATTCGCTTCATATTATGATATGTGGTAAATCCTGAAAATCCTGCCTCTTCTTGACTTCTATGATTCAATAAACGTTTGTATTGTTCTAAACTCATGCCATCGGGGATATCATCAGAGAAACAAAAGCGTTTATGGCCAACATCAAGGATAACTTCTCGTTTAATGTTTTTTCGAGCCACAATTCCAGAGATCATGCCCTTACTTTTTAAAAAACTCCGATTTTCCGCACTACACGCACCTGAATCATAAAGAAAGACGTCCCATTTAAACGGACTTTCCTTTAAGAAATCTTCTACCAGAGGGTGGAACACTGCATTTTCATTAGCGCTCCCAGTTATGACCCTTACATCTACCGGCAACCATCGATTACCACACCATGCATAAAAAACAATCGCATTATAACATTTCCCGAGATATTTTTTATTATGAACTGTTCTTGTTGCTTGCGGATCCGTTGGCTTAGCCCAACGGTCTAATGTAAAGTTGCCTGCCCAAGTTCGATATATTAATCCGTCAGCTACGACAATGCGCGGAATAATAATCTTGTATTTGACACAATCTTCTACTAAACGGAGAAAAAATGTATGAAAATGACTGGGGGTTAACCACTTATAATAATGACTTGCATGGTAGGGTGCAGGGATTCGATTGGGGTGTTCAAAAGCATTTTTTAATAAATCAGGATTAAAATGGCGGAAGATACGTTCTGCTTTTGAATAATTTTCGATACCCATACTGTGTCGGAGAAATTCCCACTTTATAAACTCCACAATGGAAAATCCTTTAGGGTGAAATCCATTTGCACGCAGATTCTTTTCGACCGCATCCCAATATTTAAATGAATTTAAGGCAATCATATGCTGAAACAAGCCTGTAAAAGCTTCGATCTCTTGATAATATTTCCATTCGTCTTTTAATAAGGGGGAATTACAGAATTCTTCTTGTAAAACACTTGGAACTGAATAAAATCGGTCAATATGCATATACGGATAGGTGTAAAGATAAGGGCCTTCTTGAGTTTGCTTAGATTCTTGATCATTGCTGGATTCTAACGAATTAGGTTCGTTTTGTTCAGGTTTAATTTGTTTATGTTCGGAAGGAGCGGGGTAATCCCAATCTATTTTTAATCTTTTCATACATCTTTCAAGTGTTAATTGCTTCAACTTTTTTATTCTGCATTTTATAAGCCGTTTTGTCCGTTTTCGCTTTCGGAAACAAACTTTGATTGTTTTTGTAAAATCTACACGTCGATAACGGCGAATTGTTTTAACTTGCTTATTTGAAGGATCAATGAAGTCAGGGATTTGTGTTTGCCGACAAACTATATTAGAGAAGTAATAGACAATAATCATGTTAGTTTCAACTTTGGATCTCCTAATTATATTTTAATGTCAGAGGATATAAGTTTTTTGAATGATTATATTTCTTAAAATGGATAATCATCATAGATACCGAATATTTTTGAGTAAATCAAAAATTAAAACTGATAGAT
>JAUWMK010000260.1 GCA_030613185.1 Promethearchaeum sp. | reverse complement strand
AAACCGTGCAAATTTGGGTTTTAAGAACGATCAACCAAATCATAAAACCCAATGCTGAAATTCCTAATGGTATAAATTGTTGGCCAATAATCAAAAATACATAAGGGATTAGACCTATTAACAAAACTCCGACAACAAATTGTATCTGCTCAAATTTGCTCATGGGATGTGGTTTAAAGGATGCAGTTTTAATAAAACCACCATTTGCATAGCAGTGAAGAATTTTAGTTCCTCCTTCTGCATAATATGGGCAATGACTGCAAAGCATTTGCGGTTCCCAGATTAGAAAGAAAATAATCAAATAAACTATCCAAGTACCAAGCCCTAAATAAAAGAGTAGGGAACCAACACCTAATTTGAAAATTCCAATAATAGCAGGAATGAAAAATGAAAAGAATGTTAAGCCAAACATGGCGGAATATTTTAGATCTAAATGGCACTGAAGTTTGTTGTTAATTGAACAATCTTCACAATTAGTTTTTTCCGCCCAAATGCATATATTGCAAGGATTTTTCTCAGTTTGCTTTAAATTTTCTTTTTTATTTTGATTTTGTTCCAATGCAATCACCTATATATTAGTTCAAAGATTAAAAATGATATTAATGACTGATTATGAGCTTTATAATTTAAATGAAATGAATGGATGGATAATTGGACCAGAATTTGGTATAAACACACCTTACTATTCATCGTTATTTAATCTAGGTAGAACAAATTATCTTAGTCCTTGGAAAGATCCGATGTTTCATTATCATACAAAATCTATCGAGATATATCTCGTCCTTCATGGTGAATTATGGATTATTATTGATGAAATTGCAGTAAAATTAAAGGAAAAATCAATGCTTCTTGTTCAACCAGGTGTTTTCCATGCTGTAATCGGAGGAAAAGGAACTATTCAACATTTAGGAATGAAAATTCCTTCTAAGGAGGATAAAAAAATTATCAAAGAGAAAATTGATGATTATGAAAAAATAATTGAAAATATTACAAAATCCGGATTCAATCAAAGTCCATATCGCCAATTGGATCCCAATCATGGATTTGTTGCAGATTTGAAAGATGAAAGTAATATAAATTGTTGGTTAATTGGATTGTGGGATGTGCAATATGAAACTGAGAAGTTTTGTTTTGCGTATATTAATTTAGAAACTTTAGAAGAGAAAAATGACCATAGTCATCAAGATCACCTTCATTACCATACAGAAAGCACTGAATGGTATTTTACATTCAAAAATTCACAAGAAATATTCGTAAAAGATAAGATTGTGAAAGTTCCTGAGAGATATTTATTAAAAATTCCGAAAGGTGTTCCTCATAAACAATTATCTCTTAGTTTCCCTTTTGAAGGAGCAACAATTCGCACACCAATATTAGATGATAAAATCAAACTTAACTGAGTTAAAGAAATAAGAATCCCCTTATTATTGACCATATGATCTCATATGGTATCATAAGAATAATATTGATAATAAATATATTTTTGATTTACTATTTATGTATTGTAATTCATAAAACTATCAATAAAAAAAATGGAAAAAATGGAAAAAAATGGATGAAAGATATAGTATTAGTAAATTACTTAGATATATGGAGACTTTCATAGTCAGACCGAGCATCGTTCACGATAATTTACATGGATTAAAAAAATTCGATAAATCAATATTCTTTACGTTTTTCAAAATCTCACTTTCCGTCTCAATTTTAATGTCATTAGTCATGTTACTACTTGGAGATTTAAATACTGTTTTAATCTTCGCGATCGTTGGTTTTTTCGGCACATTTGCAGTTTTGTTTATAATTTTCTTCATCGAGCAGTATTATTATATAATTTTGAATAATATTAGAAGAAAAAAGCATTTAGAAGATGAAGAAATCTAAAAGAGAAGAACAATATAATTGATAAAAATATCTATAAAAAATTTGTAAAAAGATTAAAAAATATGAATGAAAGATTAAAAAATATTGAAATGAATGCATATGGTGATAAATCCATTATGAGTTCGAGTATTGTTTATGATAACCAACATGAAATAAAGAAATTCGATAAATCAATTTTCTTTACATTTATAAAAATCTCGCTTTCAGTTTCAGTGTTTCTTTCATTTTTCTTTTTATTACTTGGAGATTTATATAATGTTTTAACCTTCTCGATCGTTGGTTTTTTTGGCACATTCGCTGTTCTGTCTGTAATTTTCTTCATCGAACAACTATTTTTCATGATTTTGAATAAAATAAGAAGACAAAAGCAAATATAAATTTGATTTCCTATTATTGTATTATAATTGATAAAAATATCTGTTAAAAATTTGAGAGAGAAAAAAAAAATGTATGGCCCCATTTATCCATTTAGAGGACATGTTTATGATAACAAATATGGCATAAAGAAATACAATAAAACAACCTTCTACCTGATTTTAAAATTATCACTTATGGTTGCGGCGTTTTTTATATTTATGGGTATAATAATGTTGGATTTATTTGTTGGTTTCTATTTCACGATCATTGGTTTTTTAGGCACATTTGTGGTTCTGTCGGTTTTTTTCTTCATCGAACAGTTATTTTTTATGATTTTGAATAAAATAAAAAGTAAGAAAAAACAAGCTTAACTTTTTTTCCATTAACTTTATTTAATTTATATTAAAACTATTAATTCTATTTAGTAAAATCTTCGTAACCTGATATATTTCAGCAATATTATCGCAACGTTTGGTTGGGTTTTCATCTAACATTCTTTTCAATAAAGGAAAAATAAAATCTATTTTTGAAAAATATTGTCTTTGGTTTTCTGTAATTTGCATACCGTTGGCTACATTATATTTGGTAAATGTTAACATGAAGAAAATGGTTGCACCGATTGCGTAAATATCGGCATTGTAACCGACGTGTGGTGATGTTAATTGTTCTGGAGCAGAGAATCCATTTGTTCCGCAACCTCCAACAATTGTGAAATCAGTCCCTGTCATTTCTTTTGGTGCTGTTGCAATACCAAAATCTATCAAAATTATGTCTTCAGGGTGTGGGATGGATTCATTAGTATCAATGATTATATTGGAAGGTTTTATATCGCGGTGGACTATCCCTGCTTCATGGATTGAAATAGTGGCTTGCAATAATCCAACAAAAATTGTCAATATTGCTAGTGGATTCAACATTTTCTTATTTTCTTGTAGAGATTTAATTCGTCTCTCTAATGTGCCATGTTGGTAAAATGGTTCTTGTAAAATATACCCAAAATTTCCTTGATATTCTCCCAAAAATGAATCTATTAATTGGATTATTTTATCGGATTCAATTTTTGAAAGTAAAGTGATTTCTCTGAGAGCCATATGTTCAATTAGTTTACGATTTGTAATATCTCCTTTGAAGATTATATGTTTAAGAACGTAGAGTTTCTTTGTAATCCGTTCTTCTGCCAGCCATAGTTGTGAAAAATTTGTAAAGGCCAGTAATTTCTTAACTTCAAATCGTTCTTCTATATCTACTACAATTGGTTCTTTTTCTTGTTTAGATTTTTCTTCTTGAGTTCCAAATTTTAAATGATCCAAAAACATCTTGACGTTTATTCGATTTTGAATGGCTAAATCTCTTATTTTATGCTGTAAACTGGGGAGATCTGTAATATATGGTTCATTAAAAACAAGTGGAAGTAGTTCTGAGTACGCAATTTCACTATATGCTTTTGAGTATTTTGTTAATTGATCAAAAAGTTGATCTTCAACAATTTGAGCATGATATGCAAGCTGTTCTCGTTGTTCGGATTGCTTTTTTATTAAATCGAGTTCTTTTTCAGGAATTCGTGCTAAATATTGTAATGCGAGATCATTATTGGGTTCTAAACCGATGCATTCATTTAACGCGTTAACGGATTGTTGATAATCCCTTGTATTAAAAAAACCAATACCTAAATACATCCATAATTGAGGATTTTTAGCTGAAATTGCCAAAGCTTGTTTAAAAGCTCGAATAGATCTTCTATAGTCTCCTTTATTATTAAAAGCAACACCGCTTGAGGTCCATGCATTTATATTGTGTGTATTTAGTTGAATAACATTTCGATAAGCGAGTAAAGAATTTAGATAATCTTCATTTTCAAGAAGATCATTAGCAAAATTTAACCATTCTTCTTCAGTTTTATAATTTTTATTTAATACGGGCCGTATATTCGGATTTGGAATGGGAACTGCTTTGATTTGATTATTTTTTTCCTCTACTTTTTTATTATTAATGGGAGGGTCTGGAACTGGTTTAATCTCCAGCTCAGATTTCAATTTATATTCAAATTCTCTATTTTTTGTTAAATTAGGAGGTACATTTTGGACAAATTTTAGATGTTTTTCTTGAAAAACTTCTTTTCGTGCCTTTTTTACTTCCTTTTTTGAGAGAACTTGTGTGTTAAATTCTAATTCTTTATCAATTGCTTTTCGATCTTTAGATAATCTTTTTTGTTTTTCTAATTCTAATTTTTTCTTGTGTTTTTCTTGACAGTATCTTACAATTCGGCTTGCTGGTTTTAAAATAAACGAAAGAGATTCTGTATTTAAAGAATTTCTCTCTAACAAAACTTTTTCTAGAACTATAAGGTCTTGTAAATTCTCCAATTCTACTATTTTATTATCATTCAAATTTAAAATCTTCAAGAGCTTGTTTTCATTTAAGTTTTCAATCAATTTAATCTGATTTAGTGCAAGGTTTAATTCCCGTAGGTTTTTTAGCCTGTTTACCCCTTCAATTTTTTTTATTTTAGTTTTAGCTAACATAAGGGTTTCTAATTGCCGTAAATCTAAAATATTTTCAATTTTTTCGATTGGATTTCTGTTCAATTTGAGTATAACCAAATCTTTTAGACGATCCAACCCTTCCATTTTATCTATTTGATTGTTGTTCAAATTTAGAACTTCGAGTCTTCTCAAATTATATAATGCTTGTATAATCATAATCTTGTTATCTGAGAGGTCTAATTCTCTTAAATTAACCATATGGTCTAAATTCTCAATATGCTTAATTGAATTTTCTCGAAAATTTAATTTTTTTAATCTTTCTAAAGGTCTGAGGTTGTTAATTTTTTCAATTTTGTTACGTGAAAGATCTAAATGCTCAAGATATTGAAATTCTCCTATTTCCTTTGGAATGTTTTTCAAATCTTTAAATTTCATAAATAAACCAATAACATTCCCATTTTCAATTTGAAAGTTAAAATCTTGTAAATTGTAATTGTCAACTAACCTTTGAATTGCATTTTTTTCGCTTTTAGATCGAATAAATTTTGAAATATTTTTCATAGGATTTTTACACTATACGTTTTTAGAAGATTTGAGAATGAAAATGAATATCGCTAGGTATAATTAAAACTTAGTTATAAAAAAATCAATTGATAAAAATGGTAAATACTAAAAAAATGATCTTAAGAGTAGGTATTGTAGGATGCGGGAGAATCGTCCAAAGTCATAACCATGCCTACTCCGATCAATTAAAAATCAACAAAAAAGTGTGAATAATGAAAGAAACAGCAGATGCGATTAATAGGATACCACCAGATGAAGTAGGGCCCTTTGCAGTTCTAAAAAAAGCTCAGAAACTTGAGCGTGAAGGTCGAAAAATTCTACATTTTGAGATAGGACAACCTGATTATCAATGTCCGAATCATATTTCTGAAGCAGCAATTAGGGCAATCAAATCTGGATTCACGAAATACGTTCAAACTGCAGGAATTCCGGACTTTAAAGAAGCAATCCAAGATGAAATTGAAAAAACTCGTGGGTTTAGACCGACACCAGATCAAATTGTCGTATTTCCTGGAGGTAACACTGCAATTTTTTATATTTTAGCTGCCACAGTTAACCCCGGTGATGAAATAATTTATCCAAACCCAAGCTTTCCCACTTATGGGTTAACAGCACATTATTTGAATGCAAAACATGTAATGCTACCAGTTAAAGAAGAAAACGATTTCAGACTCGATCCCGGAGATATCCTTGATAGGATAACGGATAAAACTAAGATTATCATTATAAATTCGCCTCAGAATCCCACGGGAGCGGTGACTAATAAAAAGGAACTTCAAAAAATTGCAGAAATTGCCGAAGAAAAAAATATTTACCTTTTTACGGATGAAATATACTCTAAAATGCTGTACGACGAAATCTTTTATTCTCCTTCAGTTCAAGATAGCTGCAAAGAACGAACTATCTTATTAGATGGGATGGCAAAGGCGTATGCGATGACAGGATGGAGATTAGGTTATACTGTCGCTCCAACGAATGTAGCAAAAAAAATGTGTGAACTTATTGTTACTTCATTTTCATGTGTTCCAGCATTTATCCAAAAAGCCGGAATTGCTGCACTAAAAGGAGATCAATCTTTTATTAAAACTAATATGGATCTTTATAGAAAAAGGCGGGATGCCATTGTTAGTGGATTAAATTCTATTCCTGGATTTCATTGTACCGTACCACAAGGTGCATTTTATGCATTTCCAAGTATTATTGGTACAGGAAAAACGAGTATTGAATTAGGTGATCTTCTCCTCAATGAAGCTGGTGTTGCATGTCTTCCAGGTCCTGCTTTTGGGCCTTATGGAGAGGGATTCTTACGTTTTTCCTATGCAACAACAATAGACACAATAAATGAAGCTATCGAGGCTATAAAAAGAGTTATTACTTAATTTTTTAGAGACATTTAAATTATAGGTAAACCTACCTTCTTTTTTTTGTAACTTTAATTTCTCTTTTTCAATACAACGATGCTCCCAATTTTTCTCGTTTTTTCCCCATAATTCAATAATAATTTATGTCGGTACCATCAGCGTCGGA
>JAUWMK010000110.1 GCA_030613185.1 Promethearchaeum sp. | reverse complement strand
AAGAAATTGAAACTAAAAGATTTACTGAAGGCATAACAAAACATGCCCCCTAACTTTTTCTTCTTAAGTCGCTTCCATCGATGAATTTTTAACTATTTTTGAGGAAATGTTTATGTCGGATCGATAACTTGTAAGCTTAAGAATTAGATTATTTTCATCTTTAGCTAAGATTTTATTATACTACACGATATTCCACCAGAAGCATTTTTGGGAAATTAAGGAAAAAATTTTTTATCAAGTGATGTGAATTCTTTTTTCATTTAATTTTTCATTTATTACAATATTTTCAAATTTTACCAATTTCATTTAGCAGTTTGAAGTCTCCCAAAATTATTTTTTTCTTGTTTTAATCGATTTTATAATAAAATAAAAAAGGTTAACTAAAAGTTGGCAAAAGTTTAAATGTTATGAATTGCTAAATTGAAATAAGAAAAAAATATTTTCTATGAAAAAATGAAATATAATTTCAAACTTAAAAAAAATAAGTGAATAAAAATGTCAGAAAAGAAAACTAAGAAAGAAAAAATAATTGGAATTGATTTAGGGACCAGTAATTCCGCAGCAGCTATAATGATCGGCGGTAAACCTGAAATAATCCCCGCTGCCGAAGGAGTTTCAGTAGGTGGAAAAGCTTTTCCAAGTTACGTTGCATTCCTAAAGGACGGAACACGTTTAGTAGGGGAACCTGCCCGCAGACAAGCTGTATCCAACCCAGAACACACAATACGAAAAATCAAGCGTAAGATGGGAACTAATCATAAAATAACAATTGATAAAAAAACATATACGCCTGAAGAAATTTCCGCAATGATCCTCCAAAAAATTAAAAAAGATAGTGAGGATTACATAGGTGAAAAAATCGAAAAAGCAGTTATTACAGTTCCAGCTTATTTTAATGATGCACAACGAACAGCCACAAAGGATGCTGGAAGAATTGCAGGATTAAATGTAGTCAGAATAATTAACGAACCTACTGCCGCATGTCTTGCATATGGATTGGATAAAACAGATGAAAAAAGCGCAAAAATCGTAGTTTTAGATTTAGGTGGAGGAACTTTTGATGTAACAATCATGGAAATGGGAGAAGGTGTCTTTGAAGTGCTTTCCACACATGGTGATACAGCATTAGGTGGAACCGATATGGATGAAAATATTAAAGATTGGATAGTCAAAGAATTCAAGCGTCAAACGGATGTAGATTTAACTAATGATCCACAACCAATGATGAGAATCATTGAAGCTGCTGAAAAGGCAAAAATTGACCTATCATCCACATTTTCAACAAGAATTAACCTACCATTTATTGCAATGGGAAAAGATGGACAACCTTTAAATCTTGATCTTGAATTAACTCGTGCAAAATTGGAAGAACTTATCCATCCTATCTTGGAACGATTATACTCACCAATGGATAAAGCTATGAGGGATTCAAAAATCTCGAAAAACCAGATCAATAAAATAATCATGGTCGGTGGGCCTTCCAGAATGCCTTCAGTTCAAGAAGCTTATGCTGATTTCTTTGGTAGAAAACCAGAAAAAGGTGTTGATCCAATGGAATGCGTTGCTCAAGGAGCATCTATTCAAGCAGCAGTTTTAAGCGGCGAAGTAGAAGATCTTTTATTGTTAGACGTCACCCCTCTATCTTTGAGTATTGAAACTCTTGGTGGAGTATCCACACCTTTGATTGAGCGAAATACAACAATTCCAGTTGAACGCGCTAAGGTATTTTCAACTGCAAGTGACAACCAACCAAGCGTTGAAATTAATGTTTTACAAGGAGAACGCCCAATGGCTCAAGATAATATTAGTTTGGGACGATTTCATTTGGATGGAATCCCTCCTTCACCACGAGGTATGCCACAAATTGAAGTTAAATTCTCAATTGATGCTAATGGAATAGTTAGTGTTACAGCTAAAGATCTGGGAACCAAACGCGAACAATCTATAACCATTACGGGACAATCCAAATTATCTGAAGAAGAAATTCAAAAGAAAATTAAAGATGCGGAACTTCATGCTGAAGAGGATAAAATTGTAAGAGAGAAGATCGAAGCACGAAATGAACTCTCAGGAATGGTATTCCAAGCTGAAAAATTGATGAAGGACAACGCAGATAAAGTAGAAGACTTAAAAGACGACTTAATCAAAGCGATTGATGAAGCAAAAGAATTAGAGAAATCTGAGGATTTGAATAAAATCAAAGAAGCGAAAGATAAATTAGAAAAAGTGCTACATAAACTTGCCGAAAAGATTTATGCTCAAGGCGGCGCACCAGGTGGTATGGGCGGTATGGGAGGAATGTCTCCAGAACAAGCAGCAGCTTATGCCCAACAAGCAGCACAAGCTGGAAAAGGCGGAGCGGGATTTGGTAACATGGGTGGAGCTACATATGACTCTCCTAATGAAGGCAAGAAAAAGAAAAAGAAAAAGAAAGTTGTTGATGTCGACTGGGAAGATGAATAAATCTTTCCTTTCAATCATCTTTAGCAATATCATTAAAAAATTTAAAAATTCAAATATTTGGGGAAAAAAAAGCAAAATCAACACTTTGATTCCCATTTTTTTTTAGTTCAATAATTTTTGCAAAATTTCAAGTAAGTTGCATAATTTAATTGATCAATATTCATATTATGACCAACCCATTATTAGGATTATAAAATTATGGCGACAAAAAACAAGCGCGACTACTACGATGTCCTTGGAACAAACAAATCCGCTTCACAATCAGAGATTAAAAAAGCATTCTATCGATTGGCAAAAACTCATCATCCTGATCGTGGAGGAGACGCAGAAAAATTTAAAGAAATTAATGAAGCCTATATGGTTCTATCAAACCCAGATAAGCGAGCGAAATATGATAGATTCGGTTTTTCGGGCACGGATTTCGGTGAAGGGTTCTCAGGTGGAGGATTTTCATCATTTTCAGACATCTTTGATATGTTCTTCGGCGGTGACATCTTCGGAGGTATGGGTGGAAGTGGTAGAAACGGAAGAAGGAGAAGAAGGGTTGTTCATGGAGAAGATATTGAAGTTAGGGTTAATTTAAGTTTTAAGGATGCAGTTTTTGGCATAAAGAAGGAAATTAATTATACCCGTAGTGAACCCTGTCATCAATGTGATGGATTAGGTGCTCTTTCACGAAGTGATATTAAATCATGTCCAACATGTGGAGGTTCAGGTCAAGAAACACGAACAGTTCGCTCAATTTTGGGATTGATGAGACAAGCAGTTAAATGTTCACAATGTAATGGTGCAGGAGAAATTATCAGAAAAGCATGCCCGGTTTGTAAAGGGAAAAAAGTAGTTATGAAGAAAAATAAAACTTCAGTCAATATTCCTGCTGGAGTCGATAGTAATATGCACCTGAAAGTTCAAGGTCATGGTCATATTCCAACCAAAGATGCAATTCCTGGTGATTTATATTTACGAATAATGGTTAAACGGGACAAAAGGTTTGAAAGGGATGGTTACGACATCCACAGTACTATTAAATGTAATTTTGCTAATGTGATTAAAGGTTGCGAATTGATAATACAAACCATAGATGGTCCAACGAAAGTGAAAATTACACCCGGAACTGAACCAGAGTCCCAATTGCGTCTTAAAAATAAAGGGATACCAACTTTAGAGTCTCGAGGGCAAAGACGAGGGGATCATTTCATCACAGTTAAGATTGGAATACCGAAATATTCGAGTTTAAACAAGGCACAAAAAAAATTAATCGACGACTACATCAAAATTTCTTAGATACTAAGCTAATCCTTTATTCTATTGAAAATTAGCCGGCAAATTCTATGAATAATTGCCCATTAATTATCTTTTTAAGTTTTATTAATAAATCCGTATTTGCAGAATAATAAATATGCTTTCCAACTATTTTCAGGAAAATCAAGTTCCTCTTCTCCAGGATTTGAAGATATTTTTGAACTGTATTATAGTGAAATTCGAGTATTTTAGTAATTTGGGAAACAGTATATTGATCTTTCTCAAGAATCTTTAATAATTTATCTATTTTTTCATTTTGAAGCAAGTACAGATCATATTCATGATCCATATAGGTCCTTTTTTCAAAATAACCGAAACTACGTTGATCAAAACGAATTTTTTTCACAAATCCAAATTTCTCGAGCATTCCTACATGCCAATTAAACTCGTTAGACCCCAGAGACAATTCTCTGCGGATTAATCGGTTATAAGACCCTGGATTTTTTTGAATGAAATCCAGAATTTTTTTACGATTTTGGTTGTGTAAAATATCTTCTTTGGATAATGATGATCCCTGGATTATATATCTCTTCTGGATTAGTGATTTTATAGAAACAGTGATTACTGTGTCGGAATATTTATAATTTAATTTTTCAAAGCAGTACGGTAATGCCAATTTAAGATTAAATTCATTAAATTCTCTTAGGTATTCCTTAAGAACTTGATATATATTTGCTTCTATTTCTGAAAGTTGTTCAATTTTCATAATATTCTCACTTTTCGTAGGTTTTTATTATAATAACCGATATTAATTCTTTGAAGATCATTAAATTTCATCCTCACCTTCAAAATCATAATCCCCGGATTCTAAACCATGGTTTTCACCATCATAACTTTCCATATATTCAATTAAAAATAGATACCGTTCTTTTGGTCCTAATGCAATCATTTCTCTAACAAATTCTTCAAGCTGCAGTGAGTCCATTTTATATCTAGTTAAAAGAAGATGGATTTCCTTAAGATTAAGGATTTGCATAGGTTCTTTTAAGAAATCTAATATATCTGGGGGTAAAATCTTCTCATAATCCGATGGGTTTTTTAAATCTTTACAATATTTGACCACTTTTATCAAATTTTCTTGTTCCATTGGGTTTATGACTACCTCTAATAACTCAGAGTCTATCATTTTAAGATCTTCTTCCAATGGCCTATATTTCTCCTTTATTGATTTAAGTGAAAAAGACATATAGGAAACTATAGCAAAGCCAAATAGAAATACACCTAATGTAATAATAACTGTAGAATTTTTGATGAAAGACATAAAACCTTCTGTAGAGGAAATGTGTTTAACTGTAAAATCATGGGATGCAATATTTCCAGCAAAATCATTTAAAACAAGAGTCATCTTCATATCCTGATTTTGGAGTTTTTCCCAAATCATATCGGGAAATTCGATTATCCAATCAGTATAATTAACCTGAACACTGTAAATAGAGATTTTATAATTTTTACTTTGGTTAGATTCAGAATATTCATTAAAATATTTATTATACCTAACATCCTCTAAATCCCATTCAATATCAGGCAGATCAACAATCAATATCACAGTTTTAATATCAGTATCTACAAATTCACAATTAAACGTGGGATTCTCAGCAATTTCATATTTTTTATAAATAGGGTTTTCATATTTTGAAATATCATCCTTACCAATACGCAACCAAGATCTGTTGGGTCGATTACTCTTAAATTCTGGCGGAGAAGTATCTTTTATTATATATAACCATTCGACAGATGAGGGATTTCCTGCAGAATCTGTTAAATAAATCGGAATTACATTTAATCCATCATTCATCTTATCCCATTCTGGTAAGGTTATATTTATCATATCTTGTTTACTATTTGGAGCATAAGTAGATACAACATTTGAAATCCGATGTAAATGTGTATTTACAGTCAAACAAATATCAACCGGATTCTCCAAATTATCGGTTATACTGAAATATATATAGGGATTGGTATTAAAATAATCTTTTGAGCCATCATATGGGATTAACGTGCCAGAACTATCAAATTCGTATCCAAAAGTAAACAAAGGTGCAGTTAAATCCATATATATGGCAGAATGATATAAAGGAATGCCAGATCCCCCATTTACAATATTGAAATCAATGTTAATCTGTATTGATTCTTCGATTTGATTCCAGACAAATTCAAGATCATTGATGAATGTCTCCCAATCATCGGGGTTTTCGGGATCAAACGAATTTTCTATAGATAAACTTGGCTCGATTGAAGAAATTCTGCTCTTATATTCATATGTATTTACTAGGGTAGAATTCGTAATATTCAGGGTTATACTCGGGAATGTTTGAAAACATCTATTATCATTAGGAAATATTAATTCAAACCCATAAATTTCGGAAATTCCGTCAGAATTGTCCATTGGAATCTGAAAATCAGCCTTCTCATTGAAAATTGTAAATAATCCATCGGTTTTATCTTTTGTTTTAATTATTTCGGGCTCAAAATCTGCAGATGTGAAACTAGATATACCATTTAATCCTATAATCCCAATTAGCAGGAGATATATTATTCGTTTTACCCGCATCTCTAACCCCCAAGTCTTGAACTCTTATAGTTTAGATACAAATACCAGAATATAAAAAAATTCTATATATTCTAATAACAAAAATGCAGTAATAAATGATCATTTTTTTTATATTGGTTTTTAATTGATTATGAAATTTCTATTTTAAAAATAAATTTAACCGAATTCTGTAAACTAACATAATCTTTTTCTTATTTAATCCTTTGTTTGATAAATTTTTTTAGGAATTAAGAGTTAAAAGAATTATTCAAGTGCGCGCCCGTTGTCTAATGGTCAGGATCTCAGCCTGCCACGTTGGGGGTCCGGGTTCGATTCCCGGCGGGCGCATTTTTTAATTCTGGTTAAAATACTTTATTTTTTCCGAAATTAGGGTGCATTTTCATGTTATACATTTCCCATCGCGGTTTTCGAGTTGGAGTTGTTGAAAATACATTTCAAGCATTTCAACGCTCAATAGACTTAAAAATGGATTATATTGAGTTAGATGTCCAATTATCTTCTGATGGACACCTCTTCATTCTTCATGATGAAAATTTGGAACGAATTTTTCAAAACACGGATTCTATTGCAAATATTTCCCGCAAAGAGTTAAAATCTAAAAAATCTGTGGAATTCAATCAGAAAATTCCTGAATTAAAAGAAGTTATAGAACAAATATTCTCGCAAGGGAACAAAAAACCAAATTTGATGATTGAATTAAAAGGTCCGGGAACTGCTGAACCTACATGCAAAATGATCGAAGAAAGTAAAATCTCGGATTTAGTTGTTTTTAGTGGAAGAAACCTTACTGAATTAAAGATAGCGCATAAATTACTACCGCAGGTGCCCCTATGCCTAAATATTACAAAATGCAAGGACTTTACTCTCAAAAATTTTTTAGAAACAACATCAAAGAGTGCATTACCTTTACCATTTTCTATGATATCCCTTAAATCAACCCTTTTAATCAACGAGAAATTTCCAGAAAAATGCCACGAATTAAGTATCAAAGCGTTATCTTGGGGATTTCATGATAAATCTAATCAAATTGCTCTTATAAAATCTTTGATTACACGTGGAGTTGACGGAATTTTGTTTGATGATCCAGAAAGTGTTCCGATAATAAGGAATTGGGAAAAAAAAACTAACTATTATGTTCGAAACTCTCTGTTTTAAAAATATCCTCGATTGATTTCATTCGGGTACTAAGCCTGTCTGCAAAAAGTTCAATGAAAAACTCCATTTCTTGATTTTTCGCATCTCCAATCCTTCTACTTACTTCAAAATGGAGTTTGGAGTAATCTTCAAGCCTTTTATCCATGTATTTATTTAAAATATCACCCATTGAACCCTCTTTACCAATGAAACCCCTTAAAAGACCCATTAAACCCAATCGATCCATGGTGTCAGCGTCAAACACTATCTTCTCTTCTGGAGTTTCTGGGGGTATCATACTGGTTGGTGTGTGACGTATAACAACTCGACAGATTGATTCAGTCAATTTGGGATTCATTTTTATGCCATCCAAGAATTCTTCAGCAAGTGATCCTCCAAATAATCCATGAATATGAGCGAAAACAGTGTTGGTCTTTCCGATATCGTGGAGTAAGGCCCCTGCACACACAATAAATGGATCTGCTGATTCTTTAATATCCTTACCTATTTGAATTGAATATTTTAAAACAGATAAAACATGTACAAAATCATGACTGCTGCTTTCAGCATGCGCTACTCGAATAAAATCTTGTAATTTAAGTAAAATATCCATTTCCTTCTTAGTTAACTTTCGTGAGAAAACCATATTATTCACTTTCTTGTTAGACTATTTAAAATTCACCAATTATTTTTAATTTATTACATAAAGGTAAATTTTTAAATTCTGTTATATAAGGTTAGCATTTTTGATGTTAAAAATGTCTTCAATGATAATTTAGCCAAAATGAATAAAAAATTTTGATATCAATAAAAAATGATAAAGGGAGCTCACTTTTTAGAAAATCTGATTTTATCAATTGCATAACCTTTAAAAGTTCAAACATCGTATAGTTTTTTATGCAGAATAGTGATTCTGTGATGTCCTTAAGTAAAGTTGACCTACTAAAACGCGCTAAAAAGCATTATTTTTCATTAGGACTAGATGATGGAGCAGCTAGGCTATGTAAGGAAAATTTCCAATATGGGTTAGCAAAATTACATTATGCACAAGAAAAGCTTGGAATGGAACCAAACGCAACTTTTATTTCAACACCAGATGAAACGGTTTCACGTAATGTGAGAAGATGGATATCAGGTTATGGATACGGAGGAAAATTGATCACAGGAGATCCAAATGATCCATTAATATTTATTGATGTAAAACCTAATGCTTGCGGTATGTTGGTTGGTGGATTAAATAAATTACCCCATCCAGATGAAATTATTAAAAAGATTAATGAAATAATTAAAGACGATTATTATATAGATGATATTAAGCTTAAATGGGATTATAAAAAGAGCAATCACTTTATTGATATCTTTGAAACAAGAAAGGATGAAGAAAAAAGTGCAAATAGGAAATTAAAATCAAAATATCAATTCATAATACACGGATCTGTTCCTGAACTGCGAAATGCAACAGATAAGGGCCCTGGGTTATACTATGACACTTCAAAAGAATTAAGAGACATGTGTAAAAAAATTGAAACTCCATTTGGAAATGTATACTATTTGGATGGGGATAATGCAAAAGAATATTTGAGATTTTTTAAATATGCTAAAAAAATTGCAGCAGAAAAAAGAAAAAAAGCAGGCGAATTGCTATTTGGTAAATTTGTAGATATTTCAAATCCCATGCACCAAGGATTGTTATCCTACAGTGAAATACTGTTAGGTGCCCAACATATAACAGAACAGAAAGATAAACTATTCCCTGTTGCATTGAGGTCGGATTTGCCTGCCTATCTAATAACCGCACTACCAAATTTAACAGAGGAACAGATAGATATTCTCGGGTTTGAAAATCGCGCAAAAAAATACGGAGTTTTCGAATATTTACGAAATTTCAACGTTATCCCACACGGTGGAGGTTATAAGCTATCCCATATTAATTCAGTGAAAAAAGTTTTGGAGATAGAAGGTGAACGCTATTTTGTTTGCGAACAAGAAAATGAAAACGCAGTTACCATATTTTCTGATGTTAGAGATTCCCAATTCTCATACCGTGGAAAGAAAATAATAACACGTATAGTAGATCTGAACTTAGGGACCGTAGAAGCGAAGTTATTTCCAAAAATCGTTCTAAAAGTATGATTATTTCCAAAAATCGTTCTAAAAGTAATCTTAGTGACTTTTATAGAATTTGTGCTAAGTAAATCTGTCAAACGACAAAATTTAGATGGAAAATTCGACATAATCCGATTTAAATACCTTAGATTAACTTGTCATCACATGTTTTTTTTCATTTTTCACAAAAGATAAAATAATTGAAATATAGAATAATCTATGAATACCCGATCTTGTCTTCCCAAAAAAAATAGGAAAAAAATAATCATATTAGGGGAAGGAGGATTTGGAAAAACAACCCTTTTACATCGATCGATTGATGATGTATTTATAGATTCTACAGATATGACAATTGGAACAGATTTCTTTGTAAAAAAAGGCGATATACCAGAAGAAAATGAAGATGAAGAAGTAGAAAAAAATGAACAAGATCAAGATCAACAACCCTATATGCTTATATGGGATTTTGCTGGACAAGATCATTTTCGTTTTATTTTAAAAGATTACCTTAAAGGTGCTGAAGGCGTAATATTATGTTTTAATTTAGTTAGGAGCAGAACACTTCGGAAATTATATGGTTGGGTTGATCTTTTAAAAGAAGGGGGAATATGGGAGAAAGAAAATGTTAAATTTTTCTTAGTAGGAACGAAGAATGACTTGGTTCCTAAAAATCCAGATGCTATTTCTAAGAAATTGATAAATAAATTTATGAAAGAGACAAATATTAAGCATTTTTTTAAGACATCGGCGTTGGATAGTAGCGGTGTGGATGAATTATTCAAACAGGTCAGTAAATATATATTTTAACTTCTTAAAAAAACTCTACAAAAGATATTTTTTTCCTTTCTGCGGTTCTATCACTTCAATATCCTTAGGTAAATTCATTTCGTTAAAGATATGGGGATTTTTTGTATGAACGGGAAAAATCTTTTTAGGATGGATTTCTTTAATCATTTCAATCAATTCATCCTTACGCATATGCCCAGAACAGTGAACTTGTGATATATTTGATTCGGGAATTTTAAATAATTGGAACCAATTCTTTAATTTGCGGTCTTCAACTTCCCCTTCGTCATCAAATGGTTCACTGCGCGAAATAATGAAATAGGAACCTGCAGTAGGATTAATATCAAATAAATCATTTAACGTGTAAAAAGACATTTGAAGAATATATTTTCCCGGATTATTCTTTATTTCTTCAGCTTTAATTAGAAATGGCTTATCTACATCCAATGTTTCATAGACACGTTTAGCATCAACACAATCTTCTTCTTTCTTTCTTAAAAGGTTAACATATGCGGGACTGCTGGTGTAATCCCTTTGGACATAAGTTCCGGATTTTTTCTTACTTAGGAAAACGAGTATATCTTGAAGATTAATACCCGATATAATTCCAACTTTGATACAAGTTTTTAGCAGATCATAAGATTTCGGTGAAAGGACAAGGATTTTCCCCGTTTTTTTACAAGAATTGTAGAATGTTTGCAGCCGCCATACGTCTCTTAACGAACAATCAAACAGAATTAACTTTTTCGGATCTTTTTTCTGCACATCTTGAAAAATTTGAGTAAGTTTTTTTCCAACATCCTGTTCAGACGAATATTCATTTCGATCTCCAGCGGGATCCAAGCGTGTTCCTTCGCAAATTAACACATCGGGTTGGAATTCTTTAGCCATTTTAATAAATTCTTTAGTTTTTGCTTTTAGAGGTCCGTGTTTTCTGATATCGCCAGTATAAACGACTTTTGTATTGGAAATAGTATCTCGGATAAGATAGGCACTCGCCCCAGGTAATGAATGATCAACATCAAATATTTTTACTTCAAATCCTTTCTGAGCACACAAAACCGAATCTCCCGAATTTAAACTCTTAATCTCTCTAAATATTTTTTCCTTAGATTTTGATCCAGGTTTTTTCATACTCAAAATATCGCTAAATAGTGAATTCGATTTAGTAGTTCGTTCAAATTGCTCTAAAACAAATTTTGTGGAATTAGAACAAACCAATTTAATCGACGTGTTCAAATATTTAATATCACCTATATGATCAGAATGAGCATGACTAATTAATATCTCCTGTATGACCTCGGGTTTTGCAGGTTTTTCTTCTAATATCCCTTGACTCATACACTCTTTTTCGATATTCTCATATAAATCTTCTCGGTAAATCCCCTTAAGAACTCCAAGGGGCTTCGGTAGGTCGCCAATGAATATTCCGTCAAGCAAACGTTGATGCTTCCTAAGAGTAAGGAAGGAATGCAGATAATCATGAGATATTTGAAAACTCCACCCAAAATCAAGCAAAATTCCTTTTCCGTTGCCCGAAACCAAAGCAATTTTATTACCGCCGATCTCGTTAACCCCACCAAAGAATGATATTGAAGTTGGATGCGAAGACATTAAAATAAATAAACTACGATCGTTTTAAATTTCGATCCCCATGTGTGAGATGTTAATTGAAACCCAAAAAAATTGCAATATGATCCAAACGAAATCAATAAAAACCAAAAAACTATTGTTTCCCCTTGGAATTCAAAGAAATATTAGGAAATAGTGAGAAAATCCGTTATTTTTCCATTTTTAATACATATTGGGCAAAATTGAGATACTCAATCTTTAAGATAATCTAACCACATTTTTTTTTCATTTTTTACTATAACTTTTTGTTCTTGAAGATGTTCAATCCTTCTCTTATTAGCTCTAATAAAATAAGGAAGTTCATGATTTTCCTTTAAAACACGATTTAATTCTTTCTGGTTATTTTCCCAAGACTCAATTATTTTTTCTTTTGAACCAAATGTAGCCGAAATATTATCTTTGATAATTCTTGTTTTTTTAAGTGAATATGTAAGTTCTAAGTTTTCTTTTAATAAATCTATAATATTTTTTTGTTCATAATTTAGTAATTCTACTATCTCAGTTTTTGTAAGATTGGTAAAATCTATGTTATGAATACGATCTATACAGAATTTCCCTAATAAAAGATTTCCATGAATTAAACATTTATTTCCTTTTTTTTCATGAGTCCGCAAATTAATCTTAGTGGCTTATCCATCTTTTGAGATAAGTTCTCAATCCACCGACAATAATTTACAGATAGATACGACATTATCCGCCAAAAAAAACATAGATTAATTTGCGGACTCATGTTT
>JAUWMK010000050.1 GCA_030613185.1 Promethearchaeum sp. | reverse complement strand
ATATTTTCTGGGATCATCCATGGATTTGGTTTCCATTTAAAACGTGTAAGTGATATTTTTTGTTGTGGCATACTTAGTTGCACTAATTTATCCTCAATAAAAAATTTATTATATGTGGAATTATAAAAATTATGAAAATTTCTTACATGGGAACTGGATATGTGGGACAAGTGTCAGGAACAGTTTCAGCCCATTATGGTCATGATGTAATTTTAGTAGACATTGATAAAGTGAAGGTAAATTCTATCAACCAAGGCAAACCAACGATTTTTGAGAAAGATCTGGATGAGATGCTTTATGATTTAGCAATTAATAAAAAAAAAATAAGTGCTACTTTGAATACTCATCAAGCGGTATTAGACACTGAAGCTTCATTTATCTGTGTTGGAACTCCTGATAGGGGTGGCATGATCGACTTATCCTATATTCAAAACGTTTCAAAGTCAATCGGTCTTGCTTTGAAGGAAAAAGATCAATTTCATCTTGTAATTGTAAAATCAACGGTTGTTCCTGGAACTACAATAAATACAGTACTCCCGATCTTAGAAGAGTTTTCGGGAAAAAAAGCAGGTATTGATTTTGGAATTGCGATGAATCCAGAATTTTTACGTGAAGGTCTTGCAGTTTCTGATAATATTGATCCAGATAGTATTGTTATCGGAACCCAAGATGAAAAATCCAAGAAGATGCTAAAAGAGATTTATGGTTGGGCAGCTGAAGAAAAATTCACATTTGTCAATGTCACTGCAGCTGAAGCTATAAAGTATGCAAAAAACTCATTTTTGGCAATGAAAATTACATTTGCGAATGAATGGGGTAATTATTGTGATGTAATGGGCATTGATGCAAAAGAGGTTCTTGATGCAATTGGTGCCGATAGTAGAATAAGCCCAATGTTTCTTAGAAATGGTCCTGGTTATGGTGGAAGTTGTTTTCCTAAGGATGTAAATGCTATTGTTCATTCTGGGCAGTTAAACCATTCACCTTTTAGAGTATTGGAAGAAGTAGTTGCAGTAAACAATAAACAATACTTATCTTTAATAGATCTGGCAAAATCAAAAATCGGTTCAATTGCAAGGCGTAAAATTGGTATATTGGGCCTTTCATTCAAACCAGATACAGATGATACACGTGAATCTCCTGCCTTAAAAATAATTTCTTATCTGGTTTCTCAAGGATGTGATATTTCTGCGTATTGTCCACAAGGAATTAAATTGGCAAAAGAATGGCTAACTTATAATCGAATTACGGAAATTACTTATGCAAAATCTGCTGAAGAATGTGTCAAGGATGTAGAATTCGTTTTAATTCCAACAGATTGGGCCGAATTTCGAGATATCCTCCCAAAAATTACAGTACCTATATTTATAGGCCATCGATCTTTTGTAAATCCTGATGATTATGCAAATGTTTATTGTTTGGGTTATCCAAAAAAGTGATTTAAGATGCCAATAGATTTAACTGTGCGCCAAAGACATTTCTTAAAATCTAAAGATAAGAAAATTCTGATAGAACAATTCAAATCACTATTTCCTGGAAAAGAAGGGGCTTTAACCAATATAATAACTCCAAAATCCAGGATTGAATGGATTAAATTGGATCAAAACGAAGTACTCTATGCAATTAATAACGTATTGACTTTTTGGTTAAAGGGTGACAGACTTATTCCATTATTGAGCTACTTGATGAAGCATCCAAATCCCTTTAAATTCGTGAAAGTGGACCAAGGTGCGATAAAATTCGTTTCTAAAGGTGCAAATGTAATGCGGCCCGGAATTACTACAATAGACCCGACAATTAAAAAGGGTGATATCGTGACTATTCTCGATCCACTGCATGGTAAAGTATTATCTGTTGGTGAGGCACTTTATGATGCTGATGAAATGGAAAAATTAGGTGGTGGAAAAGCAATCAAGTGTATTCACTCTTTAACGGATAATATTTGGGCATTTTCAAAGAATTTTGATTAATTTTCATTTTTTGATTTATTTTTTTTCCTAGAGTTTTAATAAATGAAGTATTTACTTGCAATTTATTTTGCAACTCTAAACTGACCAATATTTCCATTAAAATCAATTAAAGATTTATTAAATTTCTCTTCAAATTCTTGTGCAAATCGCTATGAGCGTTTTCTGAAGATTGAGTATTTGAATAGTTAAAGGGAAAAAGACTGAAAATTTTAGTCTGTGTTTATCATAACGAAGTTATGGCAATATTCCATTTTCTTAAGAAAGATTTATATATCCATAATAGTATATCTCATACACACAAATGTAATGTGAGTATTATGAAATTGTTTAAGAAGAAAGAATTAGGAATACTTGTGTTTTTCTTTATGTGTCTTTCATTTATGGCCAGTATAGATCTCATGTTAAGTGGAAATACAAGTATTGTTACACCCCTCAGTTCAAATGATGATTATTATGAAGAGAAT
Organism: Promethearchaeum sp.; assembly: GCA_030613185.1. Taxonomy (GTDB): domain Archaea; phylum Asgardarchaeota; class Lokiarchaeia; order Sigyniarchaeales; family Promethearchaeaceae; genus Promethearchaeum. The sequence goes on along the minus strand of JAUWMK010000050.1, from coordinate 15,118 downwards.
GATAGTTACGATCAAGCATTTGAAATTGAAATGGGGATGATCAATGAAGAAGAAGGTATGTATGAAGCAACCCTACAAGATGCAGATTGGTATGTAATCGATCTTACGGTAGGAGATAATCTAAGTTTGTTAATCTTCTCCTATGAAGAAATTGAAAATTGGATGGATCTGTTTGAAGTGGAATTTTATTCAGGTGATCATGAAACTCCAGTTGGAGTAATTACTCTGGGGGAAGATATTCTACAAATTTGTTTAGAAAGTGCTCCGGCTACAGGTAGTTATTACGTTTATTTGAATCCATTATCGGCCACCTTTTTTGATTATACAATGATTGTTTGGCCTTTAATGGAAGATGATTATGAAGAAAATGATGACATTTCCCAAGCAAAGGAAATATATGAGAATTTTCAACCTGATGGTGATTATCTTTATGCGTTAGATGATGATTGGTATAAAGTTTACCTTGAGCCCGAATGGATTATGGATTTTTATTGTTTGTATTTAAATTATATTGATTTTCAACTAGAAGTAATCGGGACCGATGGAACTACTCCGATAGATATTGATCTTCATTCCGAACCTGAGTCAATCCAGACTGAACTTACGTTTGAATTATCTGGGGATTTAATTGATACGGCAGGTTTTTACTATATTCATATTGAACCCCTTCAAGGTAATTCTTTATATATGATCGAAGTGAATATTGACGGAAACCCATTGCAACCTCCATTACTTTATCCAATTTCCCCCAATCCCAATGATAATGGATATATATTCTTAAATTGGAACCATAATAATGATGTAAGCTTCTATTCTATCTATCGAGAGTTTTCTGAAATAACAAGTGTCGGTTCCTTAACACCTTACATGGAAAATGTTCTATCGAGTGATTTCAACGATGTTGTTTCCGAGAATGTTACCTATTATTATGCAGTGACATCGAATTCTGGGGGAGAATCATCTTCTCCTTCCAATTGTGAAAGTGTAGAAGTGGTCATCTTACCATTTCCAGAGAGAAAACCGATTCTAGATCCAATTAGTTGGAATTATGACGATTATGGTGAAGTTAGACTACGATGGGGCACAATGTATGATGCTGATTATTATTTAGTATATAGAGATGACATTGAAATTGTTGATGTTTCAACTCTAGAACATATAGCCTCGGTCAATGCCAATGGAGTTCAATCATCATATTATTGGTATGACAATGTTGAAGAAAATGGGACATATTATTATGCAATTGTTGGTGTGAAGGGTGCATTGAATAGTTCAGTCTCTAATTCCGAAAGTGTTTCTGTCGCAATAATTCCATTTACTAAACGTTCTGTGGGGTATTTTAATATTTATTCCTCTTCTTATACTGAAGACGGATATGTTGAGATGGGATGGAGTAGTGTATTGGATGCTGAAAGTTATTATATTTATCGAGACACTGCTGAAATAGCAGATGTAGGCGGATTAGTTCCCATATCGATTCAATCAAGCACATGGTATCAAGAAATATTAACCGAAAATGGCACCTTTTATTACTGTGTTGTGCCTTATAACGGTTCAGATTTCGGAGAATTATCTGCATGCCGAAGCGTTGAAGTAAATTTGATTCCCTTTACTGAAAGAGTTCCCTTATTACATACTATTTATTGGCATGAAACTTATTATGAGAAAGTAAATTTAAATTGGGATTCATTTCTAAGTGCAAGTCAGTATTATATCTACCGGGACACTAGTCCAATTACAGATATTTCAAGCATGGTTCCTATTGATACGAGTGATTATTCAAGTTTTACCGATTATGTTCCTGAAAGTGGCACGTATTATTATGTCATTTTAGCATGGAATGGTGCCGAATTCAGCCAAATGTCCAATTGTGAATCAGTGACTGTCAATATCATTCCATTCAATGAAAGAGTTCCCTACTTAGGATGTTACTATGATTCATCTAGTGGTGGAGTTAATTTGGATTGGAATCCAATATCTGATACTGCTATATACTATATTTATCGACTTGATTTTCAACCAGATGGGATTGATGGATTGTCTCCAATTGCAATGACTTCAAATACTCAATATCAAGAAACATTAAGTGTGAATGGCACTTTTTATTACGTTATTGTAGGATATAATGGAATTCAATTTAGTGCTGTCTCCAACTGCGAAACTGTTGTAACCAATATTCTTCCCTTCTCAGAATTGAGACTTGATCACCTTAATTTATATTACTACGAAGAAATTAATGCAGTACATTTAGAATGGCAGCATCTATCTGGTGCAAAAGTGTATTATATATATAGGGAAACCACTCCAATTAATTTTATTGAAGGATTAGACCCGATTGGTTTTGAAATATATGATGGAGGGTATGATTGGATATCTTACCGTGATTATACCATAGAAGAGGGCGGGTACTATTATTCAGTAGCAGGATTTGATGGTATCCAGTTTAGCTTGCCCTCTTATTCTCAATATGTGAATACAGTACAAATTATTCAAGATTTTGCCTTAATTAAACCCAATCTTTATTTATGGGGTGATAACAGTAAAGGGATGGTTGAATTGGAAATTTCTAATGTAATAGGTGCAGAGTCAATTTACATATACCGGGATTCATCACCAATTTCTACTATCAGTGGATTAGATCCAATTGCTACAATCGATGTAAGTAATGATTACTGGACTTATTATTACGATATAGTTCCTGATAATGGTAATTATAATTATGTAGTTATGGCAAATAATGGGACTGTTAATTCAACAATTTCGAATAATCGTGAAATATCAATTGACGGGATTCAAGATGTTAATACACCAGAGATCACTGGATATTCTGTATCATCTGGAAAAGTTACCATTGATTGGAATTATCAAGATTCCGCTGCAGAATATCTAATTTATCGGGAAATGAATAATATTACTGATATTGGAGGATTAACTCCCTATGCCACAACGCAAAATAGTTACTATTTCTATGACTATTCTATTTCTACAAATGATTCCTATTATTATGTAGTTGTCGCAAGAAATGGATTATACACCAGCGAAATGTCAAATTGCCTTAATATTACTGTAGTTATGTACACTGTTGCAGAAACGCCCGTTATTACCGATATATCTCAACATAGTGCAGATGAAATTTATCTTAATTGGAATTATGTTTCAGATGCCAGCACCTATTATGTCTACAGAGAATTAACTGAAATTACTGATATTACAGGTTTAGAGCCTGTGAGTATTATATATGATTCTACCGGTTATAGTGATAATGATATTTCTGCTGCAGATAATTACTACTATGTTGTTGTTGCTGGAAATGGGGCGGGAAATTCTTCAATATCAAATTGTATGAATTTTACCATTGAATTTGTTCCGCCGGATGTTCCAACTTTGAATCCTATCGTTCCAGCAATCGATAATGATGGAGAAATCTATCTTGAGTGGGATTATAATCCATTGGCGGAGGGATATTATATTTATCGGTGTGACTCTGAGATTTTCGATGCATCAAAATTATATCCAATTGGAGAAACAGGTGGAAGTTCGTATATTGATTGGGTTTCTGATTCTCAAGATTACCATTACGCCATAGTTGCCTATAACCAATTTGGTATTAGTGATATGTCAAATGTGCAATCTGTTGAAAGCAACCGTCCGGCGATACCTGATTATGCGCTTGTTAGCAGTTCTTATGAATGGATTGACACATCGATTAATCCTATTCTCAATCAGGGACAAGAACCATATTATGAAGAAATTGATTTGTCTTTCGCTTTCGAGTTTTATGGAATTTCCTTCTCAAGTGTTTATGTTAGTCAAAATGGTTATCTGAGTTTCAAAGATTCAAACCCTACTGAATCTTGGGGTAATCAGTTCCCAACATCGGGTTACGATATGAGTTATATTATTGCTCCATTTATGGAGGGATTTCTATATGGTGGATCCCTTGGAACTGTCAGCGCTTTAAATGCCTCTGGCTCTTGCATAATCTCATGGGAAAATATGGAATATAATGGATATGAGGTAAGTTTTCAAGTTATTCTATATGAAGATGGGTCAATAAAATTCCAATATGATAATATCGGATATATTAGCTATGAGGTTAAAGTGGGGCTGAACTTAGGCGATAATATTCATGGTGAATCTTATACAGGATTAACAACCCAAACCAATGATTTTGCCTTCAAATATGTTCCCTATATGGAAAATACAATCCCAACCATGACATTACCTGCTGATATCAGTTATTATAGCAATGATGGACAAGTTCATACTCTTAGTTGGACAATAATCGATCCAGATGTTTTAAGCCCAGTTTATCAAATTATTGTTGATGGTGAAGTTGCAGTTAATGGTGCTTCATGGTTATCCGGTGTTACTATTGATTTTGATGTTTCTGGATGGGAAGGTGGGCCGCACACAGTTATAATCTTTGTTGAAGATGGTTATGGGGGTTTAATATTAGATCAAGTATCGATCTTTGTTGAAGAAATACCCGAAATTCTTTCTCCCGGAGATCTTGAATTTCAAGAAGGAACAAGCCAACCTCAGATTTTAACGTGGGAGATTTTGGATGACACGTTAAGTAATCCAACATATAATATCTCTGTAGATGGGGTATTAATGGTGGAAAATGAACCGTGGCCGGGCGATAATTCAATTAGCTATGATGTCTCTTCCTTTTCTGCAGGAAATTATGTCGTAGAATTGGTTGTTGATGATGGAAAGGGAAATACTGATATAGATACAGTTGTTGTCTCAGTTAATTCTGCCCCAATAATTACAACTCCTGAAGATATTGCCTATTATGAAGGAACCTCCGATTCTAATATAATAATTTGGACGATTACCGATGTATCGGTTAATAATCCGACTTATACTATTGAAGTTGATGGAGAAATAGTTGTTGAGAATATACCATGGATCAGTGATCAAGATATTCAATTCGATGTGTCTGGATGGGAAATGGGAAACTATACCGTAAAAATTACGGCCATTGACGGTAATGGTGGGGTGGTTGTTGATATTGTACTTGTAGCTGTTTTGGATGATACTTTTAAAATACCTGGATTCAGCATTTTTAATATAATTGGATTATCAGTAATAACTCTAATCATAATTAAAAAACGATATAAAAGATAAACCCTATATGGTGATGTTCACTGATGGGTGATGGACGGGCAATCCCCGTAAAGACGTTCGATAGCGTAAGAATTACTATCGGATAGTCATTTTTTTTCTAATTCTCTGTCGTCTATGATATGCTTTTAAATTCACAACAAAGCTTGATACCATATGTGTTTCTTTATTTTTGAGCAGATTTGTGAATAAGAATATATTTTTTCAACCTTTTGAATTATATCTATGCAAGTATCTAATAAAAATTGTAAATTATATTTTTCAGATAAATGAGATAATCTCGGAACTGTGAAGGAATTTCTAAATATCATTTTGATATCTTCAATCATGTTCAAAAATTCAGAACTTGTTAAATTTCTCTCTTCAATATGTTTATGTTCTTCTGAATTAATAATTACAGAACCCACCAAACATAATGATGCTGTGCTCTCTATCCACCTTATTATACTTATTATAGATTCTTTGTTTAGCATAAATTCCGAAGATGTCTCCAAGTTTATATTGGTAAGAAGCAAGCCAAAGAAATTGAATAATTCAATGTCAAAAGAGATTAAGGGAATTCTATAAATATAATTACTTCTGAATTTTAATGCATTTCCCCATGAACTTGCGCTATATAAAGTACGATACATATTCAAAACAACATCTGAACATAGATATGTAAGAAATGCAGGTAGTATTTCGTTTGTTGGATGTTTTTTAAGCGTTTTTAAGTTTATATCACTTTCTTTAAAAAAATATACACCTCCATAAGCAATTGAAGGCACAGATGATTCAAATTTTAACCCTGCATATAACAACTTACCCAACTCTCGAAAATATATGGTGGATTCTTTCATATTTTCTATAATTTCTGATTTTTTAAGAATATTCTTAGATTGGTTAAGAAGTTCGGGGAGAGTTAAATAATTCCGACTTCTTCCGATATGATATCGGGTTATATCTTTTCCCCTAATTTCCCCTATATATTCCGATTTTTTGATTTCTGACAGATCTAACCATTGCTTAGTATTAATTCTAATGGGAAATGAATTCGGAATTTTGTGTTCAAAGCGAGCAATTCTTGTTCCTTCATGAATCTTGATAATATCTTTTAATCGGTTGAAGCTATTTACAGAAATAAGAAACTGTTGCATCTCTTTTGAAATTTCAGTGAAGAAAATATTATACATATTAGACAGTTTTTGGGATACTTTATGCTTTTCAATGTTATATAGGTTGAAATTCCTTAGAATAGATTGGTCTTTGATTAAAGCGGAATAATAAAGATGATCTTGCTTATTTTTCTCTTGCATATCTTTCTTTCCGCGTTTTATAAGAGTAAGGATGCAAGGATGAACATTGGCTCCAGGAAAAACTTGTATTTTTGGATTAAAATCAATAATTAATTGAATATTGCATTGCTGTAATAAAAAATAGCGTAATTTTGTTGCATAATCATTAGATAAGACTCTGTTAGGTATAATAAAGGATAAATATCCCTTGCTTTCAAGAAGATCTAAATTTCTTTTCAAGAAATAGAAATACAGATCAGGTTTACTTCCTTTTTTTATTACCGAAGAATAATTTTCTTTTAATTCGTTTAGTGTGTTTTGCGTTATACTTTTTTTTATGTTATCTGAACTTATATAAGGTGGATTTCCAAAAATTATGTGAAATTTTATTGGAAAATCTTTCCCAAAATTAGTTAATGTATTACCAAGATATGAGTGAAAGGTAATTGCGTCTATAATTTGACTATATTCTCTCGAAAAAAGAGTAATTAATATACTTTTACTACGAATTTTAGTGATTTCTAATGAATAATTGTTGAGATCAGCAAAAAAGATATTTTCAGTAATAAAATCGCAAATTTTTGTTATTATTTCTTTAGAATCTTCACTATCCTTGAGATTATAATATTTAGTGAAAATTTTACAAATTTTTTGAATCAAGGAAGTAATAAAAGCACCGCCTCCTACACAAGGATCCAAAATTTTTACTTTCCTCAACGATTTGTTAAAAAGAATATCTGTAAAGGATAGATAATCTTCTTTTTTTTTATTTTCGAGCATTTTTCCAAAATATTGTTCTAAACTTAGTGATCTTGTTTTCATATTTCTATCAGAAAAATGGCTATTCATTTCCAAAAAAATCCACTGATCTAATGTATAATCGACCATTGTTTCTGTAATCCAAGAAGGTGTGAAAACTGTACCAGAACTGGTAGATTTCTTACTTTCTATAGATTCCAAAATTTTTTCTAGAGATTTTGGGTTAATAATATTTAATTCTGAACTAATTTTCACTTCCTTCAAAGATAAATTCCATGTTTTGTCTTTAAACTGAAAAATATCTTTATTCTTATCCTTGATTAGCTCTTTGAATCCATTTATCAATCTATCCAACGCATCTTCTGTTTCAAGGATTTCATGATTTCGATTCAATTTTTTTATTCCTCTTAAAATTTTATTCAGTATAGAATAATTATTTCATTTTATGCAATTGTTAGAAAATTTTTAGAATTTAGAGAGTTCAAGGGCTTTGTGTTCCATAATATTGCTTAAAATCAGATCATCTGTAGGTAAAGAATTTTCAAGAATTTTAATTTCATCTTTTCCTGCTTCATGGATTAACCTTTCTATTTCATCTTCTGTTAGAGATTTGGTTTTGGAGATATATTCCATTGCAAGTTGTTTTGGTGTTTTGCGATAATAGTCAAGAAGATATTCAAATCTATGTGGGCTCTCATAAAAGAAGAACAATTTTTGTGCCTTCAAAGTTAGAAATTTTGGATCGATTTCTAATTGATGCTCACTCAACAAAGAAATTGAATATTCAGATAGATTTTTTATTGGATTATTATGAAAATTGATATTTCCAAGTTTTGTTAGATTTTTTAAACAATCAGGGAATGAAGTAAATTTGTTGCAACCTAATTTTAATGATTCAATATTTACAAGATTTCCGAAACTCTCGGGGAGCGATGTTAATTCATTTAAAAATAAATCTAATATACTAAGATTTACTAGGTTTCCGAAACTCTCGGGGAGTGATGTTAGTCTATTATAATGTAAATTGAGTTTTCGGAGATTTACAAGATTTCCAAAACTTTCTGGGAGTTTTTTTAATCTGCTTTTCCTTAAATTGAGTTTTCTAAGGTTTACGAGATTTCCGAAACTTTTTGGGAGTTTTGTTAAGAAATTTTCATGTAAATCTAGTCGTTCGAGATTTACGAGATTTCCGAAACTTTCTGGGAGTGAAATGTAATAATTACTGTAAATATAAAGATCTTTGAGATTTCTGAGGTTTCCAAAACTTTCTGGGAGTGATTTTAGATTATTTCCCCATAATTCGAGTCCTCGTAGATTAAAGAGGTTTCCAAAACTTTCTGGGAGTGATTTAAGTGAATTTTTGCGGAAATTGAGTTTTCTAAGATTTCCGAGGTTTCCGAAACTATCGGGTAGTGTTGTTAAATGATTTCCATATAAATCGAGTACTCGGAGATTTGCAAGGTTTCCAAAACTCTCAGGTAGCGTTTTTAATTTATTTCCTAACAATCCTAGTTTCCTTAGATTTCCGAGGTTTCCGAAATTTTCAGGAAGTGATGTAAGATTATTAGAATGTAAATTGAGTTTTCTAAGATTTACTAGGTTTCCGAAACTCTCGGTTAGTGAAGTTAGATGATTAGAGTGTAATCCAAGTACTCGGAGATTTACTAATTTTTCGAAGTTTTTTGGGGGTAATGTTAGATTATTTCTCACTAAATTGAGTTCAACGATGTTTCCCAAACTCTCGGGCAGTGTTATTATACGATTTTCCCCAAAATCGAGTTTTCTGATCTTTTTATGTTTTACCACAATATTAGGTATTGAAGTTAGTCGATTTCCATTCAGATTGAGGTGTTGGAGATTTTTTAGTTTTCCTAAACTTTCGAAATCTGAAATAAGTGGATTATTATGTAAATTTAGGTTTCGGAGATTAACAAGGTTTCCGAGACATTCGGGAAGTGTTTTTATATTTCTTCTGCCCAAATAAAGTTTAACAATATGCCCGTTATCCACCGTGAAAATTGGCCTATAAAAGCATTTTAATACTTCTTTTTCGGATTTTGGAATTTCAGAATACATTTCGAATTCTACAGTTTTTATTAAATTTGGATTTAATAAATTTTTTTAATTAATGTTTCATGCAAATAGGACTTTAACTAACCTAAAATAGTGTTCTTTCATAACCAAAAAAACAAACAATAAAATCAACCAAAAAATCTAAATTAAATCACGTATTTTTTTGCTTAGTTGAGAATCGCATGCACAATCCCACTCTTCGTTTAAATCTTAAAGGAATGCTAAATAAGGATGTAATGATCAAAATCCGAGTTTACAAGGTATACCTTTCAGGAAAATTGATCGCTTTTGACCAATATTCCAATATTCTTCTGGAAAACGCGGTTGAATATAAACTAAACGAGACAGGGGAAAAAGAAGAAATATGCAAATATTCGGGAAATGTTTTATTGCGCGGCGATTCGATAATAGCACTAACAATAGAAAAATAATAAGGATTGATATCAATGACTAAAGGAACAGCAAGCTTCGGTAAACACAATAAAGCTGCGACTCATACAATGTGCCGCCGCTGCGGAAGTCGCTCCTATTTCAAAAGGAAAAGTTTTTGTGCATCTTGTGGATACGGAAAAACCGCTAAATTGAGAAGATATAATTGGAACGTTAAGATTAAAGCAGCAAATGGTCATAAAACCAGAAATGGTCGTAAAGAAATGTTTAAACGCAAATGGAATAAAAAATTCGTATCAAAGCACCAAAAAAAACATTAATGTTTTTTCTAATTTTAACTATTTTTAATAACAATTTTTATTCTTGCCTTCATTTAGAGGGTATTTTACACAAATACCAATTGGTATGTGAATTTATTTTGAAAATCTGAACTTCTTTGAAATTATTTTCAAATTCTTTTGGAATTGCCCGTACAAAATTGAAATAATCCCCTCTTTCAATCCATTCGATGAAAGATATAAGAATATTTCTATCTGGAGAATAGTCCTGAAAAAGAACATATTCTTTTGCAATTCGGCTGGTTTCCCTATAAAAAATTTCGCGTTTTTTGCTATCCAGACCATGGAGCACCATACCGGCTATTACCAAATCAAAACTATTATCTGGAAATCTTAATCCTTCCAAAATATCTCCATGTTCGCATACTAATTTATTTTTCTTTTTAGCGCGTTTAACCATTTTCTCTGCAATATCAATTCCTTGAACTTCATAACTTTCATCTTTAAGTTTAAATGCATATCCAAATGCACCGGTTCCACATCCAATATCAAGAATTTTTCCTCCTTTAGGGATATTAAGATGTTTTCCATATTTTTCCAGATTCTCAGAGTATCCCTTTGCTTGTCCTTTGAAAAACCATTGATAAAAATATGCAATAACGTTGAACAGCCAAGTGTGGTATTGAAGGTTCATAAATTAGTTTTCAAAGGTTCTTTTAATATTTAGTTTTATGCTTAATTTAGTGTGAATAGAGGAGATATAGCAAGATATGCACCATAACCGACCATAAATAATGCACAAATTATTATAATAATTTTATAGATTTTTGGCGTAATGAATTTACTGGAAAGGCCCATGGCTGTGGCAAAAGAGACATACCAAAGAAAAACACCAAGTTCCTTTCCCACAATTAAACCCCAGAAGGCAGATGGATTGGTAAAATTTACTGAATTTTCAATGATTATTGAAAGTCCTGCTGTAGTCCACCACAACCACCAGTAGGGGTTCGACATCAAAAAAATTATACTTCCCAAAATAGGATGTTGAGAATAGAGCTTAGACTTTGAATTTTCGGAGTTAATTTCCTTTTCGGAATCTTTTGAGGATAAAAAGGATATATCGATTTTATCCCGTTTAATATCTAGCAAAATTTGAACTCCAAAAAAAATGAGTAAACTACCACCCAAAACACCAATAATTATAAAAACTATTGGATTGGCAAAAAATGATTCTGCACCAGCCAATAAAAGCAAAATTAAAAGAATTTCAATAAGAGCATGTCCCAAGCTAATAAAAAAACCTACTAACCAAGCTCTTTTTTTTGCTTCAAGAGATTTGAAAATTGTATATGTCATTAAGGACCCTGGAGACATAGCCCCTGCTAATCCTAACAAAAAAGTAACAGAAAAAACACCCCAAAATGACATTGATTTGATCAAATCGCACAAAAATATCAATTTATTGAATTTCTTTCAAAATATCTGAAATTAGGAGTGATAAAAAATAGAAAAAAAAATAAATAAGGTTTTATAATCGTTCTTCTCGTTTTTTGGCATGCAATGCATCCAATTCAATCTTCATTTCAGCAATTTTTTTCCCATTTAGTGGATACCAGAGCCAAGCAATTGCTCCTATAAGTGCTAATACTGCGGGAAGTAAGAACACACCAGTTACAACCCCAATTATGGCATTTCCAGTCTCTTGAGAGGCATTTATTGGCTCACTTATAGGGCTATCAGGATCTGTGGTCACTAAGCCATAGATCGTTAAAAATATAGGAATAAGGGCAAATACAACAGACTCCATAACTTTTCCAAATAGACATGCTACACCAGCATAAACAGCTTCCCTTCTTTCACCCGTTTTTAATTCATCGTAGTTATTGTGTCAGCTCGCATAACTTGATGGAAGATAAAATCACCAGAAAATCCCAAGAATAGAATGGAAAATCCGACAGTTACCCAAATAAGATTACTGGGTGCCGCCCATTCCTGTCCAGCTGAGAGATTGTTACTGGTGATTATTGCTATATAAGCAATGAATCCACCAATCGCCTCAGCCCAAAGAGAATAACTTAATGCAGCTTTCACTGAAAAACGTTTGCCGATTTAAATTAGTTATTGAATCTAGAATTATTAGGTTTTATAATTTCACTAAATAAGCTATTTATTAGGGAAACTAAATTGTGGAAGAAATTTTTTATTCTAAACATTGAAGTATTCAAATTGTGTAATAATAATTGAAGAATAATGACTCAAGTTTCCCTTAATAAAGAATTAGCCGAAGATTTGATCAATAGTAAGCTCAGAATAATAGTTGAAGAGATGGAAAAAATCTTGCAGAAATGGAAATATGATTCAATCGAATTATTTTTAACTGATAGTAAATCTGGAAAGATTAGAAATGCTGAGGATGATGCGATAGTTATCCAAAATCTTCTAGATGATCAGGAAGAACTTCACCAAATCAAAAATCAATGGTGATATTCTCAATTTGAAACCTTCTGAAAGGAATCTCCTAATTGCAATAAAAAAATTTGATGAGACGTGTTTTGATTTAATTCTTGAAAAGAAAATCATTCAAAAATTAAAAAGAGTAAAATATCGGTTAAATGATGCTACAATCGTATACATTCAGTACAATAATTATAATGAATATTCCTATTCTATCGTTTATTCTCATTTGAATCAAGATCTATGTCGATTTGATAATTATGATCAACAATGGGATGTTTCTTCTAGTCCCCATCATTTTCACCCCCGAAAAATATATGAAGCTCGAGAAAGTCCAATGAGAGGAATTCCATTGGATGATATGAAGGAATTATGTTTGTTTTTGCGTTCTAAAATTTAATTTTTTGATTGTGGTTAATTTTATATTATAATTCAAGCATAGATTATTTCGGTGAGAATTGAAGGTCTTATATAATCATATAATTTGTTAAAAGGGTAAAGAAAAATATGAAAAAAAAGAGTAAAATATTTTATAATCGTTCTTCTCGTTTCTTAGCGTGCAATTCATCCAATTTAATCTTCATTTCTGCAATTTTTTCACCATTTAATGGATACCAGAACCAAGCAATCGCCCCTATAAGTGCAAAAACAGCAGGAAGTAAAAACACACCAGTTGCAACCCCAATTATTGCATTTCCTGTCCCTTGAGAGGCATATATCGGCTCGGAAATTGGGCTATCGGGTCCTGTCGCTACTAGGCCATAGATGGCTAAAAAAGTTGGAATAAGAGCGAATACTACAGATTCCATAACTTTTCCAAATAAACATGCCACTCCGGCATAAACAGCCTCCCTTCGCTCACCCGTTTTAAGTTCATCGTAATCTATTGTGTCCGCTCGCATGACTTGATGGAAGATAAAATCACCAGAAAATCCCAAGAATAGAATGGAAAAGCCGACAGTTACCCAAATAAGATTACTGGGTGCCACCCATTCTTGTCCGGGTGAGAGATTGTTACTAGTGATTATTGCTATATAAGCAATGAATCCACCAATTGCCTCCGTCCAAAGAGAATAGCTTAACGCAGTTTTCACTGAAAAGCGTTTACCGATTTGAATTTGGATCGGAATCCCAATAACCCCAAAAATCCACGGTATAATGAAATAAATCATGTAATTTCCGGAGGTATTTAGCGCAAAATTCCCGAATATCCATGATAGCATGAAAAATAAACCAGTGATGAGAGCATTTATTACCCCAACACTAATCCCATCGTAAATCATATACAAAATTCCCGATTTATTTGTGAATACATGTTTTATTCCGGTCCAAAAAGGTGTGGATTCCTTTGGAATTAACTCTTTCTTTTCTTTAACAACCTTAACTATCCAAAACCATGGGAAAATGGAGATTATACCAAACACAGCAACGAATATCTGAAATGTTCGGATTGACTTTAATGTAGGATCGGTAAGAAAAATCATAGGAAATGCCATAGAAATTCCCCATCCTAATAAACTAAAGACTGAGGAAATACCATTTAATTGGACCCGTTCTTTCTGATCGAACGTCATTTGGGGAGCTAAAGCCGTGTATGCAATATACATGATAGTGAAAAATGTGTCATAAAGCCATTGTGCTAGTATATACCATGTTAAAAGAGCAATTTGATATGCTTGACCCCCTGTTTGATATCGCCAAGCTTGAGGTGGGAAAAACAAAAATATAAATCCGATTGTAAAAGGAACGGCACTCCTTTTTATCCACGGTATTAATCTTCCGTGCTTTGAACGGGTTCGATCCATCGCAAAACCAAAGATTGGGTCATTGGCAACGTTCCAAATCATGTATACCACTTGTCCAAGGACGATATAAGGCGCAGAAAGACCCATCCATCCGTAATAAAAAATTGTGAGTGCCCCAGTGAAAGAAGAGAAAAATCCGGCCGGGAGATTTCCCGCAGCATATGCTAATTTTTGATTCCATGTTAATTTAACATAATCGCCTTTATCATTTATTGCCATGTTTGTAATTATCTTTTTTTCTATATTAGTGTTTTAGAGTTTGATATTTTTGCTTCCTACATTTTTGGAGAAAAATTATGTTTTGGCCTTATTCCCATCTTCTCATAATGAGGTTTAATCCAATAATTTTCAATATGCATGTTTGGAAAGAGTTTTCTTTTTATATTTATATAAGTTTCCCACATTAAAAATCGATGTAATGGGACATATCTTCCTAAAGGTCGGCATTTACCCTTTTTGAGCGCTGCTACTAGATCATCTGGATCGTTGCTATTAATATCAATTTGGGTGTATGCAAATCCGAATTGACTTACGTGATGCGCATCGCTTCCGGCAATTTTTCCCTTTGGATAATCATCAAATTGTTTTCTTGTTATTCTATTTAGTCCAAAATTTGATCCATTCAACCATTCTATTCCATCAACATCTAGACGATCAACTATTGCACGAGTCCAGTAGCCTTTCCAAGGATTTATTCCCGGGTGAGAAACAAAAATTGCGCAATCTTGGGCCCTTAATCGTTCAATAACTACTTCTGGGTCCCAGCAATCTTTTGCAAGATTCCACTCTTGAACTCCGTATGCTAACAAATGGTTAAAACCAGTTGAAACTTCCATTGCAGGAATCACAGGCAAATTATATTCACTCGCAATTTTTTTTATTCTATGAATTCCTCGAATAGTGTCATGTGCCATAGCATTCACCCAATTAAATCGCCGTTTAATTGTATATC
>JAUWMK010000283.1 GCA_030613185.1 Promethearchaeum sp. | reverse complement strand
GATGCAGTTACGATGTTTGCTAATCCTAAATCGATACCCAGAATATGTGATTTGGTTAAGTGTAAGTCTTGGGGGTTATAATTATAGATTAATTCGATATTGTATCGATCTCCAAAGGGAACAATGCGAACCCCTTTCACATAAGGTAAATCCGTTGAGATTTTCGGAAAACCTGAATTCATCATCTTTTGTGTCAGCAATACATACCCATCTTTTAACCTACATTGCAGACTGGTAAAATAGACTAAATTTCTTCCATCTTTATGTTTAATGGGGAAGTTTAGGCATGGAGGTGAATTTGGAAGGTGTTTTTTTCCAGACTTTGATCGCTTTAAAAAATGATTTAAAATTTCGATCCACTTGTTTGAGAACTTGTTGAGGGGGATGTGATCCACACATCTTTTGAAGAGATTGGTAGGCTTCATGGTCTTTAAGCGTTTTCCACAATTCGTTATATCGAATCCATTTTCCCTCTTCAAAAAATCGTTGTCGTATCGTGTAGGTTGCAACATTGAACAAATTCTTGGAACGAAAGGTGATCTCATCCAACAGCCGAGATCGGTTCATTTGAATTTGGCGAACAAGTTGCATAGTATTATTGTATTAACGTTTCATATTTTTAAAGATGACACTGCCTAAGTTTAGTAGAATGTGATCTCAGAAAAAATCATAGGATACCAAAAAGTTTTCTTCGGTATTTCACAACGAAAACTAAATGATATGAAAGTGTGAATACAGAATACGAGCCAAAATCTAACGAATAATCCACATTTGATATAATGTGCAAAAATATTTATACAATACCTCCCTTCCTCGAAATTCATCCCCTACCTAAAGGAAGGGGTATTCTTTCGATTAAAAGATAAAATATTTCACAAAATCTGTTAAAACATCCATTTTACTTCAATTTTTAACCTAAATTTATAAGTTTGCCATACTTTATTGATTATGTAGATAAAAATATCTTTATCATACATTTTCGAAAAAAACTTCTATTTATTCAGCCCCTATCATTAATAATAATATGTTAAATACACAATAAAGTGTGTTTTATTCATTAATTACTGGACACTTTCAATCTAACAGAAAAATGGAGAAAGAAGGTGGTGATCGACAGTTTTTACGAAATAGATTTATTTTCTATTGAATTTTTTGTCAATCGATGAAAAATTCACTTCATTGTATAATTTATAGTAAAAATATCAAAAATTATCTATACTGAGGTAAAATAATGCAAAAATCTTATTATAACAGAATAAACCCTAAAAAAACAATTAATGCGGAACATAAATACTCAATCTCAGAGTACCAACGAAAAAGGACAACCTTTAATGAAATGATTAAAGAAATTTTAGATCAAAATGTGGAGCAATTTACATCAAATATAGAAAAACAAATCTTTAGAATTAATATAAACAATATTGAAAAATTAATTAATTATCAATTTAATTCTCAAACCCAACGGCCCTTTCCGAATTTGATGAAGAATTTTAAAAATGCAATTAAGTCCATCTATCATGGAGTTAAATTTAAACCATATTTCCAAAAAAACCTTGAGATCCAAAGAAAATTATTAAGAAATATCAATTTTATATTTCAAGAAAGTTTAAACCAAGATGTTTATCTACAAGATATTGCATTAAAACATCATGAATTAAATAATTAACAAGGATTTGAGCCTATCTTTAAACAAATTAATTGAGATATTATCCATTTAAATTCTAACCCCTCAATTATCTCAATAAAAAATCTCCAATATTTTAGGGGATTCCATATCTCGCAAAGCTCATTTTGAAAGTGTTATTGACTATATTGACAAAGATGAAAAAGTTCATATTTTCAAATGTATAAATTATGGTAAAGTTTCTATTGAAGCTCGAGGTAATTCTGGTTTTGGTTTTGATCCTATCTTTATATCAGATGAAACTCCTGGAAAAACATTTGCAGAATTAAAATTGGAAGAAAAGAACGTGATTTCTCATAGACTGCGGTCTTTAGAAAAATTAATTGAGTTTCTAAAAAAAATAAAATAGATTTCGTTTACTTTTTTAAAGATATTTCTAATAACCATAATGGAATGGGTTTAATATTAATTTTAATTCCATTATAAACAACGGTTTTTTCTTCATCTCGAGTCAAAATCGTCCCTTTTGATAATTTATATAAATGGCATGCAGCCACCAATCCGTCAAATTCCCGTTTTCTTGTAGATTCTTTTTTCATATTCCAACTTACTTGGATGAGCTCTTCAATTATCCCACCATCCCTAACTACAAAATCTACTTCGTGTTTATCATCTTTCCAATAAAATACTTCCTTATTTCGGCGTAATAATTCCATACATACTAGGTTTTCAGCATATTTACCACGATCTTTAGTTGTATGAAATGAAACTGCATTTCGTAAACCATTATCAACTGCATAGACTTTTTTATTTTGGCGGAATTGAATTTTTAATTTATAGGAAAACCGAGGGATTGTTGTTATCATTAGAGCGTTTTCGAGTAATTGGAGATAATGAGAAGCTGTATCAGGATGAAGATTGACCGCTTTTGCCAACTTATTGACAGAATATTCCATTGTAAAATTAGTAAATATATATATTGCTAAACTATTCATTTTCCCATAATCAATTGAAGTTCGGGTTGAAATATCGCGAGCCAGCACATCGTTATATAAATCCACCAAGATTTGACGTTTTAAGGAGTCATTCACATTAATTATTTCTGGGAACCCCCCCCATACTAAATATTTATCAAATTCATGCAATAATTGAGGAAATTTATTTTTTAAGAATTCCGGACTATAATTTTTCCATTGAGCAGTAACCAAATATTCATTAAAAGTAAATGGTGTAAGAAAGAAGCTCAAATGGCGACCGGTTAAAGCTTTCCCCACATCATCTGAGAGAAGAGAGGCATTTGAGCCTGATATTAATATTTGAACAAATTTATTCATATCATAAATCTTTTTAATCCATAATTCCCATCCTTCTTTTGCATGAATTTCGTCAATGAATAAGAACTTAATATTTGGGTGTAAAAAAAATGCAGTATCTATGATTTTATCAAAAGGAACTAATATTAAATTTGGATCATCAAAAGCAAGGAATAAAATCTCCTTAGGATTCTTCCTTTCTTAAATAATTTTATTAATAATTTGATGTAACAGGGTTGTTTTCACTGATCTCCGAATTCCGAGGATATCCTTGACATGACGTGTTTGAAGTGTTTGAATAATTGAGGGTAATAATCCGCGGGAAACACTTGATAAGATTCTCTCTCTTTCTTCATTCTTTTCCTCTTTGATCCACCAAGGATTCCATGATTGTATTGCAGTGACTATTTCTTCCATATTTTATTAAAAAAATTTTTATTTATATATGTTTCCATTATTATGTACACAAAATGATAATTTATAACCAGATCATTAGAAATTTATTTAAATATTTTTATGCTATTTAGATGAAGATGAAAATGTTCATATTTTTAATGGTATTAATAATGGTAAATTATCCATTAAAGTCCGTAGTATTAATGGCTAAAATAGAATCAATAACGAATTTCATTCTTATTTTGTAGGGATTTTTAATTATTTGTAATAATGCTGAATAATCGATCTTCATCTTTCCAATCAATTTCATCAAATCCATTCTCCTTATAAGTTTTATAACATTGATTTATTCCATCTTTCAAACGAAACTGGGGAATCCAACCAAGCATGTGAATTGCTTTCTGATTAGAAATGTATAAAATACCTTTATTAATAAATGGATAAAGACGTTTATTATCTGGCCATTGAGCTTTTTTCAAATCCTCATCATTATAATATTCAATAATTGGATCATTTCCAATGATATCACCTGTCAATTTTGCTAGTAATTCTCCAGAAGTTAATTCTCCCCCAGATGCATTATAAATTTCACCAATTGATTTGGGATTTTGAAGACATTTGACACATAATAAAGCCACGTCATCAACATGAACAAAATCAATATAAGCATTTCCAGGATATGGGATAAGAAGAGGTTTTTTAGCGAGAATTCTATCAAAAAAATATTTTTCTCGATATTTATAATTATTTGGGCCATAGATATATGTTGGTCTAATAATTGTAACTGGAAATTTATTTTTTTCATATGCTTGCATCAATAATCGTTCACATTTTCGCTTTTCTCGTCTATAATCGTGACTATCTGTGAGATCCCCTTGTTTATCTGACTCAAAAATGGGAAAAGTTGAATAATCTTCTAAATGTGCTTGGTCATATACTGCAGCAGTGCTTATATGAAGAAAATTGGATATCCGCTTTTTGAATATCTCAATAATTTCTTTTGTATCTTGATGTTCCATTGCACACACATCAATTACCCAATCAAAATCATATTTCATTAGTAATGATTTAAACTTGGTGCGATTTTTTCTATCAATTTGAATATAATCAAACTTTCCCTTTTTGTCTATTTCATGAATCCCTCGTGTTATTACCATAATTTCATGTTTTTCTAATGAGAAATAATGTAAAATTCGGCTTCCTAGAAATCCAGAACCACCAATAATAAGAATTTTCATTTCGATCTTATTAAAATTGAGGATTTAATTTATTTAAATTTTAACCCCTCCAATTATCTCAATAAAAAATCTCCAATTTTTCTTTATATTTCAAGCATTACATGAAATATAAGAAGAATATCTAAGAATAAATGTTATGAGATATTTGATTATTTTAATGGATATGTTCAAATTTTGCTTTGGTTAGAGATGGAACTTTTCCATTTCGAATCATGACATCGTTTTCTATACGAAAACCACCTTCTCCTTTAACATAAGCACCAGGTTCAATGGTAAAAAACATGCCTTCTTCTACTTTAATTTCACGCCAATATTTTAGTCGCCCTAATATCCGAAAATTTTTGATCAATATGATTGGGTTCATTATAGATTTTCGCTTCAGGTATGTACTGTCCAATTGATTTTACAGTTCCATAAGGAATTTTCGGAAGAACCCCTATTATGGGTGAAGATTTTGAAATTTTATTCGAGATGAATTCTTTTAAGGCTACAAATGAAGAAAACTTATATTCTGAAACATCTATAATCTCATCTGTTTGTGCGAGATCTTTAGCTAATAAAAGATCCCATGGAATGAGACAATTTTCTCCGCTTGAGGTAAGTACATATGAAGCATCCGTTGGGTGTCCAGAAAGGTATTGTAATTTAACATCTCTTGACGTTTCTGAATCTTGAATAAACAAAACATCAATTTTTTTCTCTTGCATAAAAGAAAGTAAATTATCAAATTTCTCATCTGAAATGGAACGCATGGTAAAATGGAATTTTAGAATCTATAAATAAATTTGGATAAAAATATTACTGGGATTCAATTAGTAAGATTTTTTGGCTTGAAATCGCCCAAAGGACCGTGCCATCGAAATTTTCCAAGAGTTATTTTTCCAATTTGAATTGCATCAGTTGGGCATTGGTGGATACATCTCAAACACATAACACACTGATCACCAAATACAATTTCTTTATCAATAATGGAGATGTTTTGAACCGGACAATTTTTCACGCATAATTCACAAAAGGTGCAATCATCTGTTGCATAAAATTTCTTTTTCATAAAATTAACCAAAATAAGATATAACAAATGGAAAGGAGGACCGATAATCGTAGAGGCTATTTTAAATCGAGGTTTTATTGATAAATCTTCTAATTTTTCTCCAGATGATACTTTCTTAACAATATCTATTATTTGATTAGTGAATTTATCGACTTTTGGTAAACTCTCAAAGTCCTTTTCTAATGCTTTCTTAACATATCTAGATTTCTTATTCAACATAACCAAACCGTCAGTCCCAGGCATTACCATACTCATTGATCTTAAAAAAGAATATCCTTTCTTCTGAAAGGGTTTGTAATTTTTCCTTATTGCATTTCCATCCCATAAACCCATTGTACAAAAAATGAACACCCCTTTATTCTCAATGGGTGATAGATTCGCTAAAAATGTCCTAATTATTTCGGGAGAGTTTAATTCAAAAACTGGAAATCCAAAGCATATAATATCATATTCCTTAAGTTCATCTGGAGAACAATTTTCAATAGTTAAAAGTGATATTTCTATTAACTGAGTGTAATTTTGGAGTTTTTTTTCTAAATATTGTGCAATGTAGTCTGTATTTCCTGTTCCACTAAAGAAGAGTATTAATAGTTTCATTTCGTTGCTCATCAATAAGTTATGGCGGAGCAAATATAAAATATTTTTAATTAGATTGAGAAAACAAATAAAAATTTAGCCTGGGGGTCGTTGACCCCCATTAAAGACTAAATCCTATTTTTTTTTGAATCCAGCTTCGTCCCTTTCAATTCCACTCTCTCAGCCTTCCGTATCAGTTCCTTGA
>JAUWMK010000352.1 GCA_030613185.1 Promethearchaeum sp. | reverse complement strand
TTATTTTGATCTAGTACCTAAATTGATCTACTAAAATGCCTATCTCAAAGAATATTCATTTGTTTTAACGAAAAAATTTTTGTCGGATCATTATCTTGTAAACTCAAGAAATTTCTTTAATTGCTCCTTTAGCTAAAATTGAAATCATAAAATCATAATAATCTTAAATATTTTTTTAATATTAATGTAAAGAAAAATCTATAATCTTAATCACAATTATTCTGCTCCATAGGTGTCGATGACCATCTGACTGAGTAATTCTCGGTCATTTTTTCTCTTTCTGTTCAAAAAATCGTACATAACACCCCAATAATATCACCACCCCCATCATAACTATTCTGCCTTATCTTTCCCATCATAACATCACTGCAGAACGAAGGAGCCTGCTCCGAAGTGAGGCTATCCTTAAAACCAAAACTGAAAATTGATTTGGGTATATACCCTTCTCTACGGATAGATCTATCCTCCGTTCGGGAGTCCTTTTATGATGGATATGAGGTGGCGGATTATCTGGATAATCTGATTGCATTGGTGTAGTAGTTGGTTGAATGTGTCTTTAATTGATGAGATATATGCTTGAAAGTTCACTGTCCATTAGTGAAAATGGTTTGTGGCTTGGTTTTACCAACTTTTAACTATAATATAGTGACATCCCCACAATATTTCTTAGCATTGTTAAGATATCATGGAAAAATAATGAAAAAATAATCAGAACGGGTTCAATCTCGGAAATTCACTAAGAAAACCGATAATCAACCCGTCAGATTGTGATCAATTATTTCTTTTTACGAGATTAGAATTTACTCTTTTTTTTATATCTTCTGAAATAAATCGTAGTTACTATAATTCCAATGGTTAAAAGAAAAATAGTAGGATATCCTGCAACCCCATTATCATCAGTAGAGCCATCATCACCATCACCATCAGTTAACACAGTTACCCAAATAGTATTTTCTTGAGGATCCGCAGTCCCACCAGTAGCTTCTAGAATATAGGAATGAGAACCAGAAAGTAAACCATCAACATTAATAGTAACATTTGTTTCATTATTCCAACTCCCACTATCAACATAAGCACCATTGCGAGTAATCTGATAAGTGCCATGATCTAAGTTTATTCCATCTATTGTCCAAGAGATGTTGTGTCCTGTTGTTCCAATATCATAATGAAGACTACCAGTAGAAGTGATTGTAATTCTCTCAATTATTGTTCTTACAGTTACTATGATGGTTTCTTCTTGAGGTTCCGCAATCCCACCAGTAGCTTCTAAAGTATAGTTATAAGAACCTAGAGGTAATCCATCAACGTTAATGATAATCTTTTCTCCATCATCCCAATCCCCACTATCATGACTAGACCCATTCAAATAAACCTGATAAGAGCCATTATTTAAGCTTATACCAGTTATGGTCCATGATATGGAATGTCCTGTTGAATCTATTTTATATTGTAAATTACCAGAAGATGAGATTTCAATTCTTGCAATTGAAGGTATCACAGATACCTCAATGGATGCTTCTTGAGGGTCCACTGTTCCACTGGTCGCTCTGAGAGTGAAGTTATAGAAACCCTGGGATAATCCATCAACATTAATGCTAACATCTTCACCATCATCCCAATCCCCACTGTCATGGCTAGACCCATTCAAATAAATCTGATAAGAACCAGAGATCCCCCCTCTTCCTACAATTGTCCAAGAGATTTTATTTCCTGTTGTTCCATATTCATATTCGATATCCCCAGAAGTTGAGATTTCAATTTTCGGAATTATCGGTATCACAGTTACCACAATTTTATTTCCGGATGTACTCCAATCACCAGCAGTAGCTCGTATAGTATAGAGATGAGTGCCTACAGATAATCCATCAACATTAAAACTAATCGTTTCCCCATCACTCCAACCCCCACTATCAACGACATTATCATTGAGCATTATCTCATATGTTTTTTCACCTTCTTCCCGTGTTGCAGTGATTGTCAATGATATTGTATTACCAGTGGTCCCATATTCGTATTCGAGGTTACCAGAACCTGAGACAGATCTAGAGCCAGGATCAATAATCTTATCACCCCACACACTAAATATAACGACCATAGCTACTATTCCGATAGTTACAACAAGGGCTTCAATTGATCTTCTTGAATAAGTCATTTTTTTTCTCCTGTTAATATTTAATAAATTTCCATAGTAGAGTTATGGATATTTTGACATGCTCCAATGAAATTCTTAACTACAATTCCATTATAAGCACATAGATATCCCTATACATATTTGGATTTGATATATTAAAATGTATGTATTGTCACAATTTTCAAATTTTTTTTATTGAAAATAGCTATTCATTTTCAATAATGTATTAAAATAAGTTTCTTTTTTTTGTACTATGGAAATTTCTTCTCTCTCAAAACTTTTAAAACGACTTTTTGAAACGAAAACAATAACGCCCAGCTATAAAATACCCCATATTCTGTTTTGTATTATGTTAATAGGAAAAGAATCCCAAGGAATAGGGAGATATAGGATAAGAAAGGAAATTAATTTAGGAGAAGGATCCATTAAAACATTACTTAACCGCTTAAAAGAAGAAAATATTATAAAGGTAGATAAAAACCGTCAAAAAGGGCACATTATTACCGAAATCGGTAAAAAAATATTTCAAGATTTAGAAAAACTCATTTCTTTCCCACAAGAATTGGAAAATAAAGAAAATAAATTCGTTGTGGGCAAAATTGCATACTATTCGATTGTAAATCAACAATATATTAAAAGTAATTTTGGATCCAGTATTGAACAGCGTGATGAAGCGATAAAAATTGGAGGAACTGGAGCAACATGTTTAACTTATGATGGATTCCAAAAATTTGAATTTTCAGATGGAATTTCAATTGATCTACCAATCGAAAAAAAACGATTAAAAAAGGGAGATATTTTAATTATTGGAGCTGGAAATTCAAAAAGTGATGCAATTTTGGCAACTTACGCTGCTGCTATTTCAATATTAAAGATATAGAATAAATTTGAAAAAAAAAATATAGAGAATTTTACAGAAAAATTTATAGAGATATTTTAATTCTTGAAGAGATTCCTGGAAAAACGTCAACACAGTTATCATAAATCATTTTTTGGAGAGCTTCTTCATTAACCTTATCCGCAAACAACTCGATAGTATTACTTACACCAAATATTGAACTATCATGGATCCCAAGGCCTGAATCGAGTACAATTCGATTTTCATAGGAAAAACTTTGAAAAATTTGCAGTGCTTCTTCAGGACTTATTGCTTGTTGCCCTACGGTTATTCCCACTTTAATATCATCATTATGATTTCGAATCACCAATTGTAAAGTATCCTTATCACAATGATCAATTATCGCTCGTTCAATTTTTGCTTTTTTCAATTCTTTCAATATTATTGAAGTGAGTGCCACTTTATCAAATTTGGGGGATTGAACTATTACGGGGAGATCAAATTTATGGGCTACACTCAATTGTCGTTTAAATATCATATATTCTTCCTTTGTACCACGCCCCATCCCGATTTCACCAATTCCAATTGCTTTCTTGTCACTTAAAAATTCATCTAAAAATAATAGCGCCTCGTCCATTACTGTTGACTTCATGGAATGCCCAGGCGGAATCCCGATCACTGGATGTAATCTCAAACCATTTTTCTCACATCGCTTGGTTTCTTCATTACAAATCCAATTAAAAAAATCATAATAACTACGTCCACTCGAAAGAGGTGCTTCTTGGGGAAGAACTAACGAGCTAATTATATCTCGAATTCCCATATGCCTAAACATTTTTAAATCACCTACAGTTCGATAAATTGAATGTAAAACATCAATTCGGCTTCCCGGTTGTGCAATAAATTTTTTTCGAAACATTGTTTCTCAAATTAGTAATTGGTGTTTTAAAATAAATATTTGGTGTTTTAAAACGAAAAATTATAAAAAAAAGAGAAAAACAATAATTTCCCGCCCTGACGGGATAGATAACCGCCCATCCCTTCGGAACTCGCCTTAAAAGGTAAATCCACTAAAATTAACTAATAAATTCGCCTCTATACCTCCACCCCATAACAAGATGGGCAAAATGAGTATCTTTAGATACTTGATTTAGCCTCCCTCCTTAGACCAAGTGGTCAGTGGTATAAGTTTTTTTTCTTCTCTTGTCCATCTACTCACTGAATCAGCCTTGTGCTCCACTATAATTTAGTTTGAATTTGGTTATGTCTAATTAGATGGGAGAAAAGAAGAAAAAAGTCAATTATGTTTTAGTAAACACCATCTATCGAATAGAGATTGGGGGAATGCGCACGAACCTCCGTCAGATTTCATGCTATATATCTATAAACTTTTTTTATGCTTTTTTCCCTCAAAATTTTTAACATAGTTTACCAATAAAAAATTACAAACTTGTAGGGTAAATAAAATGCTTAAAAACAGATTTATTATTATTGGTATTCTACTGAGTGCTAGCTTATTGAGTTCGGTGTTTACAATTGGAATGGCTCAAACAGGTGTTGAAATAGACATACCAGAATATACTGTAGGAGATTATTGGATTTATAACTCAACCAAAATAAATAATATTACTGGAGAACTCCGATACGAAGTGAGTAACATAACGGATGTGCAGGATTATTGGAATGACACTCATGAATGCTATCAAATTAATTCAACTATGGAATTTACAATGGAATGGGAGAATCAACCTATAGAAGTATTGATAATGGGAGAAGTTTATGAAAGAACTGCTGATTTATTCGCTATTGAATATATTGGTGAAACAAACATGACAGTTGTTGATGATGAGTATTTTGAAAGTACCTATCATCATAGTTATTACCAATATCCTGGACCACCCACTCTTTTTCCACTAATTATGGGAAGTCAATATAATATTACATTTAACGGGACTACCACCATTCTCTCAAATA
>JAUWMK010000063.1 GCA_030613185.1 Promethearchaeum sp. | reverse complement strand
TCTTCATTAATAATTCTAGGTTTTTTTTCAGTTTTCTCAATTTTATCAGACATAGTTGACTAAGATTTTTTTAATATTTGGTTTTTTTTAATTTGAAATTCTTCTTACAGTTTGACTTATGAAAGTTGAATGCAGTGTTCCAAAAACCAATATTTTTATACAACTTTGTCAAATGATAATATATGAAAAATGCTAACATATTAAAGAATCCCTCAATAAATGAGATAATGATTGCTATTGATGAAAATTAATCGAATTTATTGAGTAAATCCTTAAATTTTGTCGATATAGATGAATTATCAAAATTTTATCCCAACTCAGATTATTACGTATAAGATGAGGTATCTAAATATTTTATGGGAGTAAATCATCCAATGATGAATGTGTTTTGTGACACAAATTTTTCAGAACAAGAAGTAGAAGAGAAAGTGAATAATCTTTTGAGCCAAGCTAAGAATAAAAATATCCCTTTCATGTGGTGGGCTGGAGCTTTAACAAAACCTCAAAATCTAGGCGAATATCTCACGAGAGGTGGGTTGATCAAAGATGAATCACCGTGTATGTATCTGAATTTGAAAGAAATTGATGAATCAATATATAAAAAGGCTCTAAATCAATCCAAAATTAAAATTGTTCGAGTTTCAAATCCTAAAGAAGAAGATCAGTGGATAGATATATTTTCTACAATATTTGAATTGAATGATTTTAAAGATGATTTTGGTCGTATTTGTCGTATTTGGTTTCAAATTCGTGATGTATTTCTAGCTCTCCTTGATGAAGGAAAACCTGTAGGAGTTTCCATGGTTTCTTATCACTCAGGGGTGGCTGGAATTTATAATGTTGGTGTTATTCCTGAATATCGAAATCGAGGAATTGGTACCGCAATGACTATAGCTCCACTACTTCAAGCTAAAAAAAAAGGCTATGAAATCAGTACCTTATGTTCATCAGAATTAGGTTTTAAAGTATATTCTCAAATCGGTTACAAAGAATGTGGTAAATATGCACAGTATATATACATCCCACAACAAAATGAAGAAAAATAAGTCTATTTTATAGAATTTGCTTGATGAATTTTCGATATTAAAGAACACATGTACACACATGGATCCATATGATCTTATTGGATTTTTTTTATCTTTATCAAATCCCTAATATTAATTAGGGCAATAAGATCACATGATCATAATCGTCAGTAGACTTTCGGATTAAAGATCTTAGTTGCCAACGGTGATATAGAATGATCTGGCATGCAATTATGTTTTCAATATGTATAGGGGCTTTAATTTCAGGATTTATTTTGACAATCTTACTTTCTATAATGGCAGCTTCAAATTTTTCGGATCAAGAGGCTGGAGATAATGATATTTCAGATGATATTGATGGAGATGTCGATTCAGATATAGATCTTGAAGTAGATGCCGAGATAAATGTTGATCTAGAAACAGATATGGATCTTGATTCCGAGATTGATATTGAATCTGAAATTGAATCCGATATTGAAATTGACGATGATATTGAAATTGGGGCTTCTATTGAAAGTGCTCTCTCAATGGAAGAAAGTGATTTCATTAATTTTGAAAATCAAACTCCATTATCCTTGGTTTTTTCCTTATATTTACTTTGGTTTGGGGCAATTGGTACTTTCACGTATAATTTATTCTCAATTTCGTGGATGTGGTTATGGTTGACCTTAATTTTAATTGCTCCGGTAGTATTTGTAAAAATCATAAGTAAATTTTGGAGAAGAATCTCACAAAATTCCGCATATAGGGTGAGAGTAGGTAATCAATTACTAGGGCGGGAAGCAACTGTAAAAATTCCTGTTTCTTCTGATGGAGGGATTGTATCTATCAAATCTGCAGGTGCGGTTCAACAAATTGGGGTGAAATCGCTACATGAATTATCTTGGTTTCATTCAGGGACGACTGTATACATCTGTGAATTCAGAGAAGGAATGTATTTTGTGGATGATAATCCAGCTAGCGTAAAATTGGGTCATCTGAAAAAGCAAAATAGAAAAATCGAAATTTCTACAATATACAAATAAAAAAAAATAGTAATATCAAAATTAAAAATTAAAAAAAAAAATTAAAAAATCAAAGAGAAAATCAAAAAATGGCTGAAATTTATATAGGTTTTGTAGGATTAGTCATAGTAATTGTCTTATCCATAGTGATGGTCGCATTATTTTTTGCGAGTCGGTATCGAAAATTTAAAACTAATGAGTATGTTATTTTTTTAAGGGGTGGAAAGGTTAAATCAGCAGGTCGAGGGGGTCATGTAATCAAACTACCTTTAATCGATGAAATTATTGTAATACCAACAACTACCAGGAAAACTTTGTTGAACTCTTCAGACAAAATTTTGTCGCGAGAATTCCAAGATGTGAAAATAAGCGCTATTCTCTATTGGCGTGTTTCAGAGCCAGAAATATCTTTTAATGCTGTTGTGTGGGATTCAAGATCTCCTGATTATGTCGAAAGGGTACTTAGCACAGCCTCCGAAGCAATAATTCGAACTACATGTGCCAGTTTAACGGTTGAGACTATTATTTGCGATCGAATCGAAATTATCAAAACTATTTCAGATCAACTTTTAAATCTAACTAAAGACTGGGGGATAGTAATTGAATCTCTTGAGATTATTGAAGTTCAAGTTTTAGACAAAGAATTAAAAGATAACATGGAAGCTGTTAAAAAAATACAAGAACAAAGACGGGCACGGTTAGCAAATGCTGATGCAAAAGAACTTTATAGGTTACGTGAAATTGATGTAAGCCGACAAGCACAAGTCGCTGAGAAAAAGCTCGCAATTGAGGTTCAAGAGCAAGAAATGATTCGGCTGAAAATTGAAGCTGAAGCTTACAGGAAATCAGTTATTATTAGAGCAGAAGCAGATGCTGAAGCGATTCGCCTCAAAAAAATGGCAGTATATGAAGCAGATGCTGAAGGAATTAGGAAGAAATTGCTAGCACAAGCTGAAGGGTTTAAAGAACAAGTTGAAGCAATTAATAGTGCTGATGAAAATTTCATAGCATTGAAGTTGATCGAGAAAATGCCAGAAATTTATAAGAATATTTCACCAGATAAAATGATTGTAATGGGTGAAGGAAATCAAAGTTTTAATAGTATTCTGGGAAGTATAATTCCTTTAATGCAAGTTTTACCCGAATTAAATTCTCAAATCAAAAATTCATCTAAAAGATCATTGGATAAGACTAAAAATGAAAAGAATAAAACCATAGAAGAATTTGAGAGATCAGACCTTGAAAACTTTCAAGATATAATCAAGATAGAGGCCCCAACTCCAATTAAAACGCAGAATGGGAAGATAAAAAAGCATTATGCAAAATCCTAGTTTATTGTGTCATTATATTAAAGCTAGAACATCTGAAGATCAAATATCAAAGATGCTTGAAACATTTAAAAATCAAGGATGGGAATTTGTTTCGATAATTTCAAATTCGGACCAAGTTATTGATGGATATTTTTTCCAGCGATAAAGCAAGGCTGGAATTTTTTTCAGAGAATATCCTAATTTTTTATTATTTCTTAGATTTTTATTATACTTTTTACAATGTTTTCACACTTTCGACAAAAACATTTATTAAGAACTTTTAAAATAATTAATAGGAATACTAATGAATAATTCCCAAGAAGATAGCCAAAAATTTCTAAAAATCACCAACACATTAACTGATTTTGCTTTTATCCTAATTTTCATGATTGCACTTCCCGGTATTATCGGTGTAGTTTCAGCTGGAGTTGCATTGCTCTTTGTAACAGAAGTTTTTCTAATGGGTGAGGTCACTCTTGGGACATTTTTAGCTGGGATCACCTTTTCACTCCCAATTTTCTATTTATTCTTCTTAAAAACACGGAAGAAAAAGATTTGGTATGAAATCATCCCAATGAGTTATAAAAAAGAACTTGGGATTGGTAGTTTAATCATATATGGGCCGACAATTATAACATCCTTGATTTTTTATCTTTTTTCGTTGGTGATGAATTATTCTAGTTTCGCATTCGAGTTTCAGTTTTTTATTCTGGTAATAATGCCATTGGAATCATTATTTTTCTGTAGATTTTTCAAAATATTATTTCCAATAGGTGGATCTGAAGAAAATCCAGAGAAAGTTCCTGAAATATTAATTAAACACAATAAACAATCTCTTCAAAAAATTATTTTTAAACCATTAGTAATAAAAGTTATTTTTGATATTATCTGCTTAATTTTATCCACCAATTCAATCCTTATTATAATTATCACAAATGTTATCGGATGCATCGTTTATCTAGCATTCAATGAATTAATTATTAAGAAATTAAGAAGTGGTTTATCCGAATTTAATCTAATATTAAATCTAAAATTCTTCGGGTTTGTGCTAATTGTTCAAAGTATAATTCAATTTTGGATATGTTCATTCCAATCTAACTTTAACTTAGGTCTATATATTGCAATTACTGCCTTACTAACAATAAAAATTCTGTTTATCATATTTTATCAAATCAGTAAGCATTTATTTATGGATTTTCAAGTTCGAGTAAAATGGTTTATCGGATTCATTTTTAATGATGTAATAACCATTGTTATCAATATTTTTGGCGTTATATATATCTTAGTTGAAGGTTTTTCTTATTTTATTTTACTCACGATTCTTATTGCTTTTCTAATAGAAAATATTATAGAAAGACACTATCATATCTCTTTCAAGTTACTTTCTACATTATATAATACAATTCAACTAATTGCAATTTATGCTGTTTTATCTTTTCTAATAGTTTCACTCTCATTATATTTCCAAATATTACTCTTTTCAGTTTTATCTATTACAATCCCAATTATATTGCATGAAATTAAAGCAATTTCAAAGAAAATTCAAATTCTTATTCAAAATATACTTTATATCATTATTTTCTATGAAATTGGTATTTATTTTGCAGCGAGTACAACCGAAAATAACTTATTTATTGGTGGTTCTCTTATTTTTAATTATATTTTCTTTATTTCTCTTAGCTCTCTTAGTTCGCTTTATCGCCTTTATTTTATTAACATCAAGGGTTCAAAAACTAAAATTTTCTCACAATTTGTTCTATTATTCCTAATTATTAGCTTCTTTGGGATTTTTCAATTAATTGCAAGTGGTTTAATAGGAATTTCGACAAATTATATTGAATATTTCATAGGTAGGAGTTCCGTAATTCCGATATTTTCCCCAGCTGGTTTACTATCAAATTCTTCAGAATTCATCTTGGGAATTTATCACAAGATTGGAGAAATCGCTTTGGATTCAACATTTATGATTAAATCCACAAATGGAATAGCGAGTATATGGAATATAGCTGTTTCAGGCCTTATATCCTTAGCGGGTTATAATATTATATTGAAATTGCATGAGAATTTTCGAGTTCTTTCATCTTATGTTTTAAAAGCAAATAAAATTTTTAATCGTTGTCTGTTTGGACTGTTAGCTTCTATGGGGATATTGGTAATATTCCAGTCCATTTCTGGAATTATTTTATGCTTAATGTTCGCAACATACTTCAGCATTTATATCTATGATTCAATTTATGTATTTAGGGAAGAGATACAAAAACCTCTAAAAAAATCAAAATTACAAGTAAAAAGAACCCTCCTTATTGTAAACACTATTGTATCTTTAGCATTATTTTTCTTCATAGGAATAGAATTCTTAGATTTAAATTTTACGTTATCACTTACTATTGCTTTAGTTGTTCTTCTTCTTTATATTAATCTAATTTCTTCAATCAAATCAATTTTAAACCGTACTTATAATGAGAAAAATGTGCTGAATTTATTAAATGC
The DNA here is from genome assembly GCA_030613185.1 of Promethearchaeum sp. Taxonomy (GTDB): domain Archaea; phylum Asgardarchaeota; class Lokiarchaeia; order Sigyniarchaeales; family Promethearchaeaceae; genus Promethearchaeum. The sequence goes on along the minus strand of JAUWMK010000063.1, from coordinate 10,491 downwards.
ATGCATTCTATTCTTAATTGGAATATTTTTAATACCGTCATTAAATTTCTTGTTGATAAATTATGTTGATCCGAATCTTGAAGTTGCTATTCTAAATTGGATTTTTATTTCAGGTATTTTTATATCGTCTTTCTCGATTTTATCTTTAATACAATTAGACTTAGGAAATTATGTTAAGGGAAAAAAATATGAACTTTCAAAGATGATAATGCAATTTATCTTTTGGTTCATGGCTTCTGGATTAATAATATTTAACTTTTACATAATGCCTCTCTATCACAATGGTATTATTTTAGTTATAGCGATAAATTTGCTTGTTTTATCATTTATATTTAAATTCAATTGCTATTTAAATCGAAATAATAAATATCGTGAAGTATTTTTAACATGGAAATACATGATGAGCATTACATGGGAATTAGGATTTGTAACTTTGATATCATTCGTAATTCTCTTAATTAGTATTACTCTTGACGGACCTTCCGCTTTTTCAATCTTTTCTGGATTGTTGATCTTAGGCATTATAACATATCGGAATATTAAACAATATATTTTAATTCATCCTGGAAAAATAGAACAAATTACAAAATTACTCGATTTTGTACATTTGTTCAATTTAATTATTTCTATTGGAGTTTTTCAAACATTCTTCAGTCTATTCTCTTTGGTTCCTTTTCTTTTCCCTCTCTCTTTAATGTTAACTCCTATCCTCACAGGGATCATTATTCATTTATCAAAAATAGTTAAGAAATACCTTCCTGATAAAATCACTGTTTTGATTGATGTTCTATTATTACTTGCTATATCTACTTCTGGAATCATCTCGGTTCATTCTTTTTTTGAAAATTATTTAGATATTCACCTAATATTTGATTATTCAATATTGTTCTCTCTTGGAACCGTTATAATTGCTCTAGCAACATTACTTCTAATTGCATTTTATTTAGAAAAGAGAAAAATCATAAATACTCTTTCTTGGAATTATATAAATTATGGAATAATTCAATTGGAAATATTCGCAAGCTTTTCTTTCATTATGTATTCTGAATTTAAATGGATAATTAATAATCTAAATACAGAATGGTTTCATCTATCCGCCCCAATCATGTATTTGATTATTGGGGGTATGGTATTAGGGCTTTATTTAATATATAAACTCTTTTTGAGATTTAAATATTTAGAAGAACATCCTAAGCTAACATTATTACTCCTAATTCAAAAAAATATTACAAGGATTATAGGGATAATAATCATTTCAATCTCTCCAATTATTTTCTTCAATTTTGAATTAATTGGTTATTCAATCGCGTTCTTTTTAACAACTTTTGGTCTTGTTTTCAGCTTTAGTGAATTTAGAAATGCTTCTCCGGATTCTCGAATTTTAAACATTATTACTGAATCGATCTCGATTCTCAATATACTTTCTATTTTGACTCTTATTTATTCAATAAGTCCATTATTTATTGGGCTCTCAATTTCAGAATCGATTTTACTTTCTTTTATCACTTTTTGGATATTTCTTTATATCCTTCCTGTGCTTAAAAAATATATTCCAATAAATATACAGCACCTTCTAAATGCAATATTTATGCCAATTTTTGCTATTTTAGTCGACGTCTCCATATTTATGAAATTTTTGGAAAGCGATATAAATGTAATACAAGATTATACTTTAGTTACCATTCTTATCGGATTATTACCTTTAATTGCATCAATTCTATTCACAATTAATCAATTAAAAATAGGAAACTATCTCAAAGATAAATTACATAAAAATATTCATTTTCACTTTAATTCGGGAATATATTATAATTTATATGCAATAATTGTATCTACACTGTTAATTTACGATATAATTCCAAGGTATCTTAATACATATAATATTATATTTAGTATATCCTGGCCATTATTAGGATTATTTTTTGTTTTTAAGACAATAGAAAGCAAGAAGTTATATTCTGAGATTTCACATTTAAATCAAATTTTAAAGACACAATTATTAGTAATTTGGGTAATTTCCACTTTGGGATTGCTTGTATCGGTGAATTTATATTTTGGATTCAATCTTTTAGTAATTACTCTTTGTATTTTTATTGAAACTTTTGTTTTATTCTATGCAATTAAAATAATAGATGTTATATTACCAAAATTACACAAATTTTTACAAATTATTAAGGAAGTATTGATTTATATTAATCTAATTTCAATTTCTTCCGTGATTTACTTTACAAGTAATGAAATATTTGGTTTTATTCCGACATTTTCAATTTTCATAGTGTTTCTTATTGTTTCTGGATTAATATATTGGATTCCTGATTATAAAACAGGAACAATCCAAAAGTTTCTTTATGAAATAATTTCAATTTTATTATTTGTTAGTTCAATTTTCCTAGCAATATCAATTAATCAAACACTATTTGTTACTGGAACATCGCCTATATATGTGTATTTTGCCCTTTCTCTCATTCCTATTTCTGAATTATTTTTTAGTATTTTTCTCTTAAGTAAAAGAACAATTTCAAAGGATGTTGCCCATAATCTTCTTCAAAAAAACGAGATAATTTTATTTATTAATATCGCTATTTTAATAATTTTATTATGTGAAAAAAACGGATTAACCGGAATTTCTTTATTAATTTCTTCTTTAGCCATTACTGTATTGTTGATTGTGGATTATTTCACAATTAATCTTTTAACTGATCGAAAAACATTCATTTTATCCTTTTTCAGTGTATTATTATATAATTTAGTAGGTATCACTGCTACAATTGTAATTTATTTGTATAGCTCCCTAGATAATCAAATTTTCTCCTTTATCCTTATCCAGTTACCGTTATTATTCGGGATTTTTTATTTTATAGATTGGGCAAATCGAAGGATTCAAAAATCTCAAAACCAAGATCAAATTCATAAAAAACCATTTAAAATAAAACAGGATTACAAGGAAAATCTACAAGATAATTCAAAAACAAAAAGCGATAACAATTCAGAAAAAACCATATCTAAGATTTCAGCTAAATTTGCTCCAACGACCATCATGAATCACTTTGCAGAATTTATTTCTAAAAAATGGATTCTTATAGAAATTTGTTTTATCTTTGTTACATTAGGTCTAAATCTATATCTAGGTATCAATTTAATATTTTTTTCAGAAGGATTTACTCCTCTTCAAATATTGTTGATTTGTTCCTTAATTGTTTCAGTGATTACGATATATCAACCTAATTCTAATAAGTTTTTGATTTATTACGTTCAAACTCTATTAACTATTGGATTAAATTACTTAATTATTGATTCAAACTTCATTATTCTTGAGATTAATATAATTTTGAGTATAATTGCTGCAATTTTAATAAACAGATTGGCTACAAGACATTTTCCTGTTAATAATCTTATAAAATATTTTCAAAATTTAATTATGCTGGGAATATACTACTATGTTGTCGATATCTATGGAATTTCTTTATCCTTGGTTTTATTAATTAGTAGTATTCTTTTTAGTGTTTTTACTCATCGATCATATAAAAATTTGACATTTAATTCTTTCAAAGTTTGGGCATTTGCCTATTTTATTTATGATATCTTGAATAGTTATTTATCTCAAACAGATTATGTATTAATGCCCATTTTTGCGGCTTGTGCAGTCGGTTTAACCTGGCAATGGATTATATTTTTAAAAGATTCTAAATGGTCAAATTCAATCATAAAATCATTATTAGGATATATTGTAACAATTTCATGGATTTCCAATTATGCATATTTGTATATCACAAATAATGGAGTAATGGGGTTAATTTCTCCACCTGTTATGGCATTTATAGTTATCTTTTTACTAGTTTTAAAGAAAAAGATCATCATTTTTCAGAAAGAAAAATTTCTAGACTTTTTAATCTTAGGTGGTACATTTTTCTTTAGCTATACTCTTGGACGTTATTATTTATTCGAAAATTACTTCTATTCTGAATTTTTGGCTCTAACTTTAGCTGGTGCAATATGTGGGTTTTTATTTATTTTCATATTAGAATTTTTAAATGCGAAAATAAGAAAAGAACTATCCCTTGCTTTCTTTACATGTGCTTCTTTATTAGCTGGGGTATTTACATATCTTATTCTGATGGAACCCGTTATTTTCACTGAAACTGCTTGGGAAGTTGCTTTACCCATTGGATTTGACATAGCTCTCTTAATGTTTTATATTGGTATCGGAATCTACAAACGTGCATTTAAAAAAATCTGGTCTGTAGGAGTATACGCCTGGATTCTTGTTCCAATTATTAATTTTATAATGATTTCACGTTTAATATATGGAATTGATAATGTTTCATCAGCTCTAACAGTTCTGAATGTTTCCATTGATGGATCAGTCATTCTTTCAATAATAATCTGTACACTAATGTACTTGCCTATAATAATTACCAGATTATTAAAAAATCTAAATAAAATTATCTATATTTTCTGGTTAGAATTACTATTATTCACTACTTGGGGTGCAATAAACCTATTTCCACAAAGTCCTTTTTTACAAATCCCATTCGTATTCCTAATTGGATTAATACTATTTATTCCCATCTTTTATTATTACAAACATTGGGCTTCCCTAAGTCTTATTTGGCCTCTAATTGGCGTGACAAATATATTCTTTGTAATCAATTTCTTTAATTTTGAACTTATTTGGGAGATACCAATAGGGATTTTAATAGCAGGATTTTATATTTTGGCTTTAGGCTATTTCCCGAATATAAAAAAGAAATCTAAAATTACAAGTTCATTAATCATAGTTTTAGGGTATTTCACAATTTTGGGAAGCATATTTGCTTTGTTATATTCATTTGTCATTCTAATTTTCATCGATCCCACTATTTCTGTTAACATTACTTTCATTGTGATATCATTTGTTTTACTTACTGGAAAATATTTTAATCTACGCGATTACCTAATAAAAATCGGTCATTCTCTAATTGTCATAATAAATCTGGCAATTTTACTAGCAAGAACTTTTCAAATAATAGAAGGAGAATTTGACGATTTTGGAATATTTCTTGCAATCGCGTTTGCATTCGGAACAACATTATCGTTTCAAGCAAGGAAATACTTACCTAAGATATTATTTGAATTAATATGGTTTGGAATGGCATTATTCTTTGGTTTATCACTATTTGAATTGGGATTAACAATTTTTGAGATAGGAGGGTGGGCTTCTACTGGTATTTTAATAATAGTGGCAACTTTGATTTACTTCCCAATAATTAGAGCTTATTTAGGTCCGGTTTTTGTTTTACTTATTGGTGGTATCTCAATGATTATAATGGAGTTTCTAATTTCAGTATCTCCATTTGTATCTAAGAATCAACCCCTATTGTTTTTGGATGTTCTACTAAGTTTGGAATTAGTTTATATCTATCTTAGTAGCAAATCAAAATTTGGTTTTGTTAAAAATAAATCAACTAATTTTGAAGTTTCTTCTATGATTTGGGTTATATTATCTGCGTTATTCTCTATAACTTTAATATTATTAATAACTATATATTTTCCACAAGAATTTTACTCTAATATTTTAATCTTTTTAAATACGTTTGCTTTACAAAATCTATTGACAACATATTTCATCAGACATAATGAGCTCTTTACAAGATTTAGAATAATTCAAAAAATAATACCAGTTTTCCACTTCTTACTTATATTTTCAATTTATTTAACAACTTCGATATTTTGTGCAATTAAAATTCCAGTTAATAATTTAATTGAATCTTCAGAATACTTCAATGCTATAGAAACTATATATCGTTTAGTTATTCTATTTTTAATTCTATTTATTGAATCTTATGGAATTGATCGAAAAATTGTAAAATTAGTATCAAGTAAAATTCGTTATCAACTCGACTGGATAAGTTATTTCGCCTTTTCTGTATGTATAGCATTAGGACTCTATTTATCGATACAAATATGGGAACTTTCCTTATTTATTTGGTGTATTTTATTCTTTGGTACCATATATCTCAATCAAAAAGCCGGTAATAAGATATTTCCTGAAGTTCTTAAAATCATTAATGTATTGTTAATAAACACAGCGATTTTTAGTCAAATTTGGAAAATATTAAGTATTTCTAATAGGGTTAGTAATTTTGAGTTTGATCTTCTATTATTAAATATTGCAGTTAATTTGATGATAATTTATCTTTTTATGAAATTTAAAATAATCAATAACAAGGCGATCAAAGTTATTTTCTTGGTTTTAACCATTACTATTGCACTTTATTGTGAAGAAATTTCAAGGATTTATTTAATGAAACATTTCATTCTAAACATTGCTGCATTCCTTTTCGTTGTATCAATTTTAAACACTTTCAATATAAAAAGAGCAATGGTCACTTATTTCTATTGGATTTTATTAGTTTTCTCGATTTCTACGTTTTTAATGGAATTTATTCCATTTCTATACAATATGTCAACAATTAATTATATAATTACTATTTTCTTTATTTGCGGTTTGCAATTATCTTATATTTTTCATCAATTTGCAAATCAATCGCAAAATTATATTCCGGATAATAATGAAAGAAATATAAAAACATACATAATACATCCAGTTTGGGAATCTTCTGAAATTGCACACAAGATATTTGCAACTTGGATGATATTTGAAACAATTATTATCTCAATTTCTGTCGCTCAATTTTGGAATCATATATTTACAGATCAAATACTTTTTCATATTGATTTTACAGGAGTAGAAAGATTTTTCTTGTGGATTTCTATTCTTCCAGTAATTTTTTCATTCATGCTATTCCAGTTAAATAATTATGTGCAAAAAAACAAAATTTGGAAAGATAAAAGTCTTATATTCATTGGAAAACCTGAATTAGAAATAGTATATAAATTTTTATCCGTAATATTTCTCAACATATTTTTGTTTTATCATCTATGGTACGTGTTAGATATATATTCAAGTTTGAAAATTGCAGAATTTGGATCAATCCTTCTTAATTTGACAATAAATCTATTAATTCTTTATATTTTTATTAGGAAAAATCCAATTTCAAGAAAATGGCAATTTTTAACCTCAATTGCCCTATCTCTTGCAATCTCTGGAATGATTGAAGAATATTTAAGAGTATTTTCAAATACTGGCCCATTGATGCTTGTTGGAATCTTCTTATCAATTTTATGTGTTTTAAACACAAATAAAATTAATTTAACAATTTTAGTCTATGGTTATTGGACAATAATTTCGTTCTGTTTGGCAATTTACTTATATTTATTTTCTGATTGGGTTGTTGGAGGAATTGTATCTATGATGTCTTCAATTATATGGTTTAGTTTCTTATTTGGAGTTTTTAATACCGTGATATATCATTTTCTAGCAAATAGAAGTTTAATCAAATTAGAATTCTTTCAAAAATACAATCCATACCTTAAAATAATGGAAAATTCTGATGAGGGATTAAAATCAATAGATTCTTCTGAAGATCAAACCATTAAACCGCTTTCAAAGGATAAATCAAAGAAAAAATCAAAATCTGCTTTTTTACTTCTATTTGGACATCAAGATCAAAAACAAGCAAAACAAATTTACTCAATTTGGTTATTCATTGAGGTAATAATTTTAAGCATCTCCTTGGCACATGCATGGTCTTACCTATATAATAATGGAATTTTATATGAAGTTATATCTGATAATAATTTTGTTCAGTATTTAATTAAAACGGAATTAATTATTCTTTTATTATCAATTGGTTTGGTAAAAATCTTCCAATATATTAAATCAAACAAATTATGGGTTGAAAATAAGAAATTTATGAAAAACCTTGATTTTGCATGGAATATTAATGGAATTTGCTTATATATATCCCTGCCTATTACTATTACAAGTTATTTACACTATACTTTAGTTGCCTCTGGTACAGAATATTTTGCAATTGCTTTGTTTGATATTTTTAGTTTCACATTATTAGCATTTATATGTATTTATTGTTTTGATATCAATAAAACAAAAATTATCAAAGAGAAGCTTGCAAATTCATTAACAATTGGGATATTAATTCTATTTATTGCGGATATTAGTGCTTTATGGTGTTATTACACAGAAATTTATCCTATAGGAATTATAATTTTTGTTTGTACTCCATACGTATTCAAAACTTTGAAGTTAGTTAAAGAAGATATTCTTGAAAAACCACTTTTTATTTCTAATTTAATCATTTCAATAGCAATAATGGTTCAGATTGATATATTTCTATTTAAAACATTTGATTGGATGATCGCTCTTGGAATTTCAATTCTTATTCTTCATATTTTTATTGAATTGGAAATTCGATTGAAACTATTATCTCCAATTGAGAAAATAATTAAATTTCTACAAAAAATTTCATGGGCCCTCTTTTCTGTAGGTGTGAGCTCAATAATTATATTTTATAATTTAGAGGATTTTTCAATCATTCGCTTAATTATTGGGGTTTTAGTCTTTACTTTAATGATGTTATACGAGAATTATCTATTATTTAGAGAAGATATTAAGAAGTATTTCAAAATACGGGATATTTTAGGAATGATTTGTTATATTGAAATAATATCACTTCTTTCTGCAATTCTTATTCCGGTAAATCTTGCTATCGAAATAACTGAAACAACTCCTGCTATATTCATGAGGTTATTATTGATAACAGAATTTTTCGTAATTGCATTTGTTCTTAATTTTATAGATAAGAAAAAACTTGGTTTTATCCCTGATAAGGTTAGAAAACCTTTGGATTTAACACTCTTCTTAACTACGATAGTTTTGGGAGCATTTGATCTCACTTATTATGCAATCTTAAATATTGATTTATCCCCGAGCACTCCACCTGGCACTCCTGGCACTCCTGGTACTCCAATAGAAGAAATAATGATTCCAATATTAATACTTTCTATAATCATAGGGATAGTTTTATTTATTAAATTCAAAAATCGAAAGATTAACCAAATAATATATTTCGTTTTATTCATTGAAATATTAATTTACATTCTGGGCCTCAGTCAACCTTTGATACTTATCCCAACAATCATCATTGCACTCCTACTCTATCCTTTCATATTTTTCCTTGAAAAAATGATTCTTTTGCTGAAATTAATCGGAAAAATGATTATAGATTTGTTGATTAAAATAAAGAATTTCTTTATTTTCATGTGGAATAAAATAGTTTCATTTTATCATAAACATAAGAGATTTGTATTTAGTGGATTAGGTTTAATACTGGGAATAGCAAGTTTTAATATCCTTTCAAATTTAGCGTTAGAACAAATATCTTTAATGAATAATCTATTTATCAGTGGATTGATCTTCTTGATTGTATATTACCCAGTCTCACCAGAAAGGGAAGCAGATACCAAATCAAGAAATTTTGCATTAAAAATATTATATCGAACTTTGCTAATGATATGTTTAGTTGGTGCAGCAAGTGCACTGATCGAACCAATACCATGGATTTATACATTGTTTATCCTAGCATTCATTGGATATATTATCTGGGTAGTCCGACGAAGCGAAGAACTCTATCAGCTTCCAATATATTGGCGATTTATGAGTTCATTGGCGGCCATCATTGATTTCATTATCACCGTGATCTTGGTGCTTTTCCATTTTGAAATTTTTTAATATAATTTAAATTGTGTAAAGTTAAATTCAAAACATGCAAATATTTCATGGTAAAATCATAACTTGCGATAAAAACAATAATGTATGTAGCTATTTAGTTGAGAATAAGGGGATTATTGATTATGTCGGAGATGAACTGCCTCCCCAATATTCGAATCATCCACTTATAGAATTAAACGAAAGATCCCTAATCCCATCATTTGGTGATGGTCATATTCATTTCTCAAATTGGGCTTTATTTGCAGCATCATTTTTTGATGTTCGGACCGCTAAAAATTTCTCAAACATCGGTGATATGATCACAAATTATCTGAAAAATAATCCCAAATCAAAATTGGTTCTCTCATTCGGAATTTCGAAGCATAGTCTTGAAGAAAAAAGATTAATAACGAAAAATGAACTTGATAGATATTGCTCGGATAGACCGCTTATCATTATTTGTTATGATGGGCATTCATGTATTGTAAATAGTAAACTATTAGCAACTTTTCCTGAAGATGTGCGAAAATTAAATGGGTTTAATGAAGATACTGGGCAATTATTCCATGAAGCGTATTTAGCAGGCGTAGATTTTGCAACTTCACTTGTACCCACTTTAACTCTTGTAAAAAGCATAATAAAAGCCTATGATATTATGGCTGAAAATGGAATAGGAATGATTCATTCTGTAGAGGGTATTGGATTTCCCATGGATATGGATGTAACTTTGGTTAGTTTAGTGGCCAAAGCAAGAAATAAACAAAATAAATTCCAGACTAGGCTTTTTTTCCAAACTATGGATGTTAAAAAAGTCTTGAAACGAAAATTGCCGAGAATTGGGGGCTGTTTTTCAACGGCATTGGACGGATGCTTTGGAGCAT
>JAUWMK010000240.1 GCA_030613185.1 Promethearchaeum sp. | reverse complement strand
AATCAATTCAAGACCGCTCTAACTGAAAGCTTACAGGCATTTAATGGAGATCGACTAATCCAATTGTGTAATATCCAAAAATATATGAATGAGGTAGAATGTCCATGTTAAAGAAAATTATTTATGCAAAAGACTATATATCGAGGGATCGCAAAAAAAATATTAATTGTTACTCCTGGAGGATTAACTGATCAATGGGAAGAAGAAATGCGAAACAGATTTAATGAAGAATTTTATATAATTAATAGAGAATTATTTAAAACATATCGTCATAAAAATATTTGGTCAGAATATGATAAAGTGATAACTAGCATTGATTTTGTAAAACAAGAAGATGTCTTGGAATCTCTGAATGAAAATAATTGGGATCTGATTGTTGTTGATGAAGCTCATAAATTTGCGGGAAAAGTAGATGTGGATCTTTTCAAACCTAATAAACGATATAAACTGGGTAAAATTCTCTGTAATTCATCTATCAACATATTATTTTTAACTGCTACGCCACATAAAGGTGATAACCAAGTATTTAGAATGCTTCTATCATTATTAGAACCTGATATTTTTGGCGATGAACATGTTTTATATGCGCCTGATGTAAACCAACAAATAATAGAATTAGAAAAAGGAAATACTCCCATTTTTATTAGAAGATTGAAAGAATCAATGGTAGATTTAGAAGGTAATAAAATTTTTAAAAGTAGAAGATCTAATACAATTACTTGGACAATATCTGAATTAGAAACTGAGTTATATAGAGCCGTTTCAAAATACGTTTCTGAAAATTTTAATAAAGCATTAAAAAACAAGAAAACTACTGTTGCTTTTGCTCTTAAAATTATGCAAAGAAGATTATTATCAAGTTCGCATGCAATTTATAAAACACTCCAAAAACGAGCTAAACGACTTCAAAATATTTTGGATAACGATGATTATAAAATACCTAAAAGCGAATTAGACCAAATGGAAAGAGAATATCGTTTGAAATTAGATATTGAATGGGAGGATCTTAAAGAAAGTGAAAGAAACAAAATAGAAGATAAGCTAATTCAACTAACTATGTCTAGAAATCCTAAAGAATTAAAAGAAGAAATCGAAATTCTTGAGAATTTGCAAGTACATGCAAAAAATGTTGTAGATCAGCCAGATCAAGAAACTAAGTTGTGGCAAATGAAAGAATTATTAGACAATAATTTACATGATCCTCAAGAAAAAATTCTAATTTTTACTGAATATAAAGACACTTTATTCTTTCTTGAAGAACAAATTAGAAATTGGGGTTATTCTAGTGTATCTATTTATGGAGATTTAAATAAAGGTGATAGAAAGAAAGCTCGTCAAGAATTTAAAAATAAAACACAAATTATGATCGCTACTGAAGCAGCAGGTGAGGGAATAAATCTCCAATTTTGTCATTTATTAATAAATTATGATATTCCATGGACTCCTACAAGATTGGAACAAAGATTAGGGAGAATACATCGTTATGGTCAAAAACATGAATGCTATTTTTTTAACTTAGTTTCTGATACTGCAGCAGATGGAAAACCTATAGCTGAAGGTGATGTTTTAGCTACGTTATTAAGAAAAATTGAATATATTCAAGAATCTTTAGGATCAGATCGTGTTTATGACATAATTGGAGAAGAAATTTTTGATGATCTTTCTCTTTATAAAGTCTTTAATATTGTTCATTCTGACCCAAATGGTTTTTTTAAAATTAAGGAATTTTTAGAAGGTGATGAATTAAAGCAAAAAGTAAAGGAAACTTTAAATAAAGCAAGGTCAAAAATGACAGTTGATTTAGCATCAGTAAATAGAGATACGATCAAGTCTAAGGACATGCGTTTGTGGCCCGAATATATTGAAGATTATGTCCATCTATTTTTACATACATTTGGTTCAAAAATCACAAGTACAGGTACGATTACAGTTCCATTACCATTAAGAAATTTTTCCAGAATTTTAAAAACAACTTATAAAAACGTAATATATGAAAAACCTGACAGTAATTTAGAAGAAGATAATGAGATCAATTATGTATCTCCCGGTCATCCTCTACTGGAAGGAATAATAGATTATACTATTGGTAACTCAAGTATTGACCTTAGAAGAGGTGCTATTTTTTCCGATCAAAAAAGCTTCAACATAGGAATTCTTTGGTTTATGGAAATGGTTATTGAAGATGGAAATCAACGTGAGAGAGGAAAAAAGATTGGATTAGTATACCAACCTCTTGATGAAAAATTGAAACCTATTAAAAAAATCAACATACCGATAATGAAATTATGGGATTTTAACCCAATAGTACAAAATCTTGAAATTAAATTACCTTTTGACACTTTGAGCATACAAAATCAGATCATTGAGTTTTTTCATAACAATCAAGGAAAAGAGTTTTATGAAAAAATAAAAAATGATACTGATAAAAGAGGTAAAATTCAGAAAGCTGCTATAAAAAGAGCATACAATCATCAAAGAGGCTATGTTAGCAAACATATTTTCAAATTAAGAACCGAATTAAAAAATGATCAAATTTCCGATAAGAAAAGAGAGAAATTAGAGAAAAAATTTAAAAGAGCGAGAAAACAAAGGGAGTCGATGGAACAAATTTTTAAATCTAGAAATGAGAAATTTGAGAGACAATCGACGTTATCACCAAGAGGGGCAAGGGTAATTGGCATTGCTTTATTAGTTCCTGAAGATGATAAGGGAGAACCCAATTTAAAAGTATTATTGAATGAAAAAGAACGAGAGAAAAAAATAAAAGAATTATCAGATAAAAGTTTAATTGATAAAGCTGCTATGAAATTTGTTTTTGAATATGAAAGAGAAGCAGGACGAATTCCAAGAGATGTATCTAATATTAACTGTGGTTATGATATTGAATCTTCTGATCCAGTTGATTTACAAAAGACAAGAAGGATTGAAGTTAAAGGTCACAAAAACGGAGGAGATACATTCATTAGTGATAATGAAGTTAAGATGGGGCTTCGACACGGGAAAAATTTTTGGTTATATGATGTAAAAAACGTATTAAAAGAATCAATACTTAGAAGAATTCAAAATCCTGCTTTAAAATTATTTGATTCTATGAAAACAATAACAAAAACGACATATATTATTCCAGAAAAAGATATTGAAGTAAATTGTGAATAAAAAAATAGTCTAAATATTTAGTTTTCTTTGAGTGGCTTTTTTTTTTTTTATCTTGATCTCTTTTTTAGGTACAAACCTACGGTATCGTTGTAGTAAACCTTGTAACTGTGTTGTTTCTTCACATTTTGGAAGAATATCATGAAGAGATTGAGAAATTAACCAAAAAATATTTTGAAATTTCAATAGAGCTTGATTAATAATATTTTCAAGAATATGTTTATCGTCTCTTTCCCATAAAAAACATGAAAATTGTAAATAATCAATTAAAAATTCTGGTTGATAAATTGAAATTTGTTTATCATCAAACATTCTGAATCTTTCAGTTGGTGATAGGCATTCAAAATCTGCCTTATTTTTTACTTTTTTTAGAATATTTTTTTCTAGTATTTCCAGATTGATTGTAAACGCTTGATACAGCTTTTTTACTTCATCAAATGGTAAATAATTATTACCATACCCCCACCTCCAAATTATGTAAAATTGAGTAATTTTATCGAGTTCTCCTGAATAACTCGATGACATAATTTGTTTTATAGAAAAGTTTACAATTGTTTTTTGAATAAAATTCATATAATGCTTAACCGAAATTTTATAATCATTTATTGGATCTAATAAAGATTCATATTTTGAAAAGTTTGAAAGTGCGGGTCCAATTGCACATAGAAAGAAATCAGCTCCCCGAATACCCAATTTCCAAAATGCATCCATTTTCTTTTCCATAATCGATATAAATTTCATTTGTAATTTCTTATCAAAATAGGTTTCATCCAATTTAGGTGTTTTCCTAGCAACTATAATAATAACAGAAGTTAATGAGGAAGAAGTTTTTGCGGCTAATTTTCCTTTTGTTTCCATGGGAACTGGCCAGGTAGCACTTATTACAAAGTTTGATTCAATAAAAGCATTTAACAAAGTTTCCCAGGCATCAGCTTTTTTATTTGCAAAAATTATCACTGCTAATCCATCCTTTTTTAAAACTCGATAACATTCAGAAAATGCTTTAGACATTCCATTCTCATAAAATTGTTTTGCTTTTTTCATGTTTCCTCTAATATAGGGCTCAGCAATCAACTCTTCTTGTTTCGGTGTAGAATCTGAAATAAAAAATTCGGGAAAAATTTTATTTAAAGATGATTTAGCCCAAATATAAAAAAAATCTGAGTCTGATGCATATGGGATACTATCATAATATGGAGGATCAGTAATAATATAGTCAAAATAATTATCTTCAAAATCTAAATTTTGTGCATCCATTTGGATTACTTTCAGATCATTTTTACCGTTTAGATTATAAGGTCTTTTCATATAATTATTAAAAATTTTGGATAAATCTGTAAAATATTTCAACCAAGTTCCACCAAATTTTAAATTAAGAGGATTTGATTCACTATAACTTCCCGTCATAAATAATCCAGGTCTGGACCAAGTATTTCTGATGCCAGTTTCATAAACCATACTATACTTAGAATTGAAATCAATCAGTTTATCCAAACCAAATTGTAAATATAAAATAATTACTTTTGCAACCTCTTTACCGTATTTAGTTTCCAAAGAGTCAAAAATATCAATAATTTCATTAGAAATTATTGATGCAACAAGATATTGTCTTTTATTGAACATCTCTTTAAAAGAACCTATACCGTATGCAAGAGTAGGCCATAATAATATTCTATTTGGTAAATTTAAGTCTGGATTAACTGGAGGATCTATCTGAGTGGCTAATTTATATAATTGATAATCTTCCTGTGTAGCAGTTCTACAAAATCTTTGTGTTTTATCATCTGCTTCATAAATCGCTATTAATCTTTCTTTAATTTCATGTGTTTTAAAATATTCGTGAACATCTTCCTTAGATCTTGTAGTATTACATCTTGGACAAGTTACAGAACCCCTTTTATAAAAATTTTTTAATATATTCTCTTTTTTTGGCCATCCAATGTCAAATTTAATTTTCTTATCTTTATAATCATATGGAATTTCGGGTATAAGTGCCCATTTTTTATTTTTACTTAATATTAATGATTTAAACATTGGAATTTCTAAGTTACACTTAGAATTTTTACAGGGTATTTGTCTTCCCCAGATATAAAGGGATATTTTCTTTTTTTCATCAGATGGATTTGAGTAGATTTTCTTTAATTTTTTATTCAAATTTTCATAGATTTTTTGAGCAGCCTCAAGAATATAATCGTTTATATTTTGAAGAGTAGAAAAGTATTTGATTGGGTATTCTACTGTAGCTTTATTGATTAACAAAGACAATGGATTTAGATCAGTTGCATACGTATCACAACCAAGAAATGCTGATTCGAGAGGAATAGAACCCCCACCAGCAAAAGGATCTAATAATTTAATATCTGAAACGCTTTTAAATAAATCATTTATTAGATCTTTTACTTTAAATTCATTTATCAATGAATATTCTTCATTTATATATTTTATAGTTTTAGGTATATTTTTGTTGCAATATTGAATGACAAAGTCTTTATATTTATCCAATTTATCGGTTGAGTTAGGAATACTTAGTATACTTAACATAATAATTGCCCTCATAGCACATGTAGGCCTACGTGCATGCCACTGGTGTATTGCGGATATTTTTCCTCCTGATCCTCCCGTTTTCTCTTTACGCCCTTGTTCACCAATTGATTCAATCGGAAACCATTCTTCTATAAGTTTTTTATTTTCAATCATATTATTTAACCACTCAACTCTCATTCCAGTTTATCTTATTATTTATGATGATTTTTGATTTTTCAATTTTCTCTAAAATCTTATTGTGAAGTGAATTTTTAGCTATTTTTGAGATTTTTGTTGGCAAAATTCCTTGGATTCTTATTTTTATTGATGGTTCTGCTCCCAGACTAATTAAATTAGATATTATTTCTCCAAATTCATCTATGAAATCATCTAAAAAATCAGGTTTGACTTCTAATTCTATTTCTACCGGACTTAATTCGCTTCCAATAGTAATATTCTCGCAATTAGAAAAAACAGATTCTCCATCTTCATTTTCAGCAATAACTGCATAATAAAAGGTCCCATTCATAGGTTTATCTTTAAATGTTAACAAATTGTCCTCTATTAAACAATGTAAATCTCCCGATTTTTCTGTAAAAGCAAATTTTTCCCTATACAATTTGAATTTATTTGCATTTATTACCTTATTCCAATTGCATTCAATGGTTTTATCATCATCTAAAAGTCGGATTTTTAAAATTGGAGCAATCGGGGGTTGTTTGGTACCATAAGTTACACCTCTGCAATTTGATAATTCTGAATTACCAAATCTATTTATTCCGATTACAGCAAAATAATAGGTTCCAAGATTTTCTAGAATGTAATTATATTTTAAATGATTTCCTTCAAAAATAAATATGCAATCTTCAATTTTATTAATTAGTTTTTTAGATTTAAACAATTTATATTTCTCTGCTCCATTAGTTTTTTCCCAATTTAAAGTAATTTCTGGATGTTTTATTGGTTCAAGAGCGATTTCATTAAGAAATGGTTTTTCTGGAGGGTAATCTGTTTTATAATCAATAGATTTTAATTTGGATTGTTTTGAAACACCAAATTCATTTAAAGCAACAACTGAGTAATAATAAAATCCCGGAGTATCTAATGAATCAATATATGAATTTAATTTCCCTTCAAATATTGGTTTTAAATTTTCAGTCGACATAAAAGATTTTATATCTCTGAAAAGTTTATAACTTAAGGATTTTGGAACTGCTTTCCATATTAATTTAACTTTATTATCATATGGGTTTAATTCACCGATATCATAGAGTTCTGGTTGATCTGGAGCAGTTTGACCATTTGAAACAATTTTATCTGCAATTTCTGAAGGAATTAAGTAAGTGGAAGAATTAATTCTGATTTCTTCTGGATGAATTTTATTTTCATATACCCATAAAGGAAAATCATCTGGTTTAGTATCTATTGCATTAGGAATTGATTTATTTGATATGGCGATTGCTAATTTCCCTTGCTCGATAGCTTTAGAAAGTGAATTTTGAATTGAATTAACATTTAATGGTAAAGTTTCTCCACTAATTTGGAAGAAATTTTTCCAAAATGATTCAGTAGAAATTATTTCTCCTATTTGTT
>JAUWMK010000264.1 GCA_030613185.1 Promethearchaeum sp. | reverse complement strand
TTGAGGCATCATGATTTGTTCTTTAATTTTTCGAGGGACTTCATGTAATTCTTTATGCATGAACCATTTGTAAGATTTTCCATCCAATACTTTTTCTGCATCCTCAATCGAATATTTGACATCCATCATATCCAATTTCTTCTTTTCACCCGATTTAACCTTAAAAATTTCGACTTCTCCAGGGTAAAGCACTGCTACTTCATCATCATCAAGTATTATTGCTTTTCTTGTTAAAGGTAGAAAAGCTGGAATATCTGAACCACAATATGTTGTTTCTCCAGGGGTAATTCCAATTATTAGAGGAGATTCTTTTCGTGCTACAACCATATACTCTGGCGTATCTGCATGGCACACAACCACGCCATAAGCACCTTTACACAATTTGACAGTCTCGATTACAGAATCTTTTAAATCGAACCCTTTGCCCATAAATTCTTCAATTAAATGAGGAAAAACTTCGGTATCGGTGTCGGAAACAAGTTTATGGCCCCGAGCTATCAATTCTTTACGAAGATCTTGATAATTTTCGATTATTCCGTTATGTACCAGAGCGATTTTTCCTGTGCAATCCAAATGAGGATGTGAATTATATTCTACAGGACGACCATGAGTTGCCCAACGGGTATGGCCTACACCAAATTGTCCCTGCATACTATCAAACCAACCATCTTTATTTATATCTGCAATTCTGCCAGCTTTTTTACGAAGTTCGATTTTTCCGTCATTAACTAAGGCGATACCCGCGCTATCATAGCCTCTATATTCCATGCGCTCTAAGCCTTCACGGATTAACTTAGCTACGGGTAAATCTTTTCTCTTACTAATTAAACCAAAAATTCCACACATATTTTTTTAACACCTATCAGAGGAAAATAAAATGATTTAGCAGTATGAGTTTATCATTGCTTCAATTTAAATTCATTAATATAGAAAACTTGATTGCACCTAAAACTGGTTTAATTTCTTGGATTATATGTTTCTAAATGATGAAATTGAAATAGTAGATTCATACTGGGATCTTTTACATCCTATAATATAATAAGAAATAATTAATTATCCCAAATTAATTTTATTGATCTATAATATTTGAATCGAAGATCGATAATTAGTTAAAATCAGTTCCCATTTGTGTGCCAAATCTATCAGCCCGATTTTTAAAAATAATTTAACAGATTCGTCCAAAATTTGTTCGATATTATTTTCTATATTCATAATTAAAATTTCTAATAGAGTTAATTAAACTGAACTCATTATGTTAGTATTATCCTCATATTACAGAATAAAAGAATGTTAGTTTTAAATAATTAATTAAGCAAAAATTTATTTTTATTCATTACCAATTTTTAGAGTGTATTCAAGATGTTATCAAATGAAAGAAGAGTAAAAAGAGAGTTTTTTTACCCCAAACACATTGCAATTTTTGGTCCCTCTGAGAAAAGAGGATATTATTGGATTCATTCACTTATCGATACAGGTTTTAATGGGGCAATTTATCCCATACATAAAGAAAAAAAGATTGGTGGAGGTTTGAAATTTTATCAAAACCTATCCGATGTCCCAGAAAAGGTTGATTACGCTATAATTGCTGTTCCTGCTGAACATGTTTCTAATGTTTTAAAAGAATGTGCTAAGAATCGGGTAAAATTTGTTCACATATTTACCTCGGGTTTTTCAGAGAGTGGTAAAATCGGGCGTAAACGGTCTAATGAAATTAAAGAGATCATTAAAAAAAATAAAATGTGCGTAGCCGGTCCTAATTGTCTGGGAATTTATTGTCCAAAATCCGGATTGTCTTTTCGTTCAGAAATTTATCAAATGGATGAAGGAGGTGTTAGTTTTATTTCACATTCTGGTGGAATTGCAACAAATGTGGTAATGCGTGGTCATAAGCAAAACCTCCTTTTTTCAAAAGTGATATCAATCGGTAATAGTGTTGACCTCCAGTCAGCGGATTTTATTGAATTCCTTGCTGATGATCCCGAAACGAAAGTAATCGGGCTTTATCTTGAGAACATGGGAAGAAATGAAGAGGAAAAAAAGAAATTAATTTCTGCATTAAAATTCGCTAATCAAAAGAAGCCTGTGGTTGTTTGGAGAGGTGGCCGAACTGCATTAGGTGCAAGAGCTGCATTGTCTCACACGGGAGCATCCCCTACTGATATAAAAACATGGTCTGAGATCGTTAAACAAACAGGCATTGTCGAAGTTCTGACATTTGAAGAATTAATTGATACTCTGATTGCATTTGAAATAGTAAAACCAGATTTTTTACCAAAAGGACCAAATATAGGCTTGATTGCAGTTTCTGGAGGGATAGGAGTCACTAATTCTGATATATTAGATGATTTAGGTCTTAGAATTCCCTATTTATCTGAAAAAACTATGCGAGAAATTGAAGATTACGATCAAGTCTCATCTGCAGGCGTTTCCGCTGCAAATCCCATCGATTTAGGGGGTGCTTTTTTGAATATTAGTGTAATGAAAAAGGTAATAACGCTTACTATGCAAGATGAAAACATTAACTCGATGATAATAGAAATCTCGCAGCATTACATTTATGATCGGATTTTGTTACTAGATGAAAATTTCAGTCAAGCGTTTTTGAAACGAATTTTGGAAACTATAATTCAAGCAAGCCAAACTGTTAAGGGAAAACCGGTAGCTTTAGTAATGCCAACAGTCGCCTATGAAATGAAAGAGATTTTTGATCGGGATTATTTTGTTAGAAAAGGTATTCCTGTTTTTGATACTGTGGAATGTGCAGGAAAAGTTATTCGGAATTTATACAAATATCAAACCCATATTAATTTAAAGAATAATCTTTAGGATTCTGAATATTTAATGTCAAGAGCCAAATACTGCAAATTTTTCCGTGAATGTAAAAGTAAAGCAGTTTACCGAATTCCGCACTCAAATTTAGCTTTATGTAAAGACCATTTTCTTGCAAATGTTGAAAAAAGGGTTCAAAAATTAGTTAAAAAATCTCATATTATACGCCGAGAAGGTAAAAATAAAATTCTGATCGCCCTAAGTGGAGGAAAAGATTCCCAGGTTTTACTTTCGATAATGAAGAAATCATATCCGGAAAATATTGAATTACACGGGTTATATATAGAATTAGGGATTTCAGATGTGAACTATTCGAAAGATTCTGGTATAATTGCACAATCTTTATGTAATAAATTAAATGTTCCTTTTCATGAAATTGATGTTAAGCAGCAAAACGGTTTTAATATTGATGATATTTATAATTTGAAGCAGGTTATAGAGGAAAATAAACAAAAATCGAAAAATGATCAAATTCGTGGAGAGTGTTCTTATTGTGGATTGTTGAAAAGATATCATATAAATAAATTTGCTGTTGAAAATGATTTTTCCGTCGTTCTTACAGGTCATAATTTAACTGATGAAGCAACTTCTTTAGTAAATAATTTTTTTAATGTAGATATTGGATTTCTAAAAAAACCCGGCTATTTTCTTGAATCAAAAACAAAAAATCTTGTATCCCGTTTGAAACCACTATTTTATATTAGTGAAGAAGAGATAGTGATGTATGCATACCTCTCCAAAATCGAACATTTGCCAACAGAATGCCCCTACTCTGCCCAAGCTCCTAATATTAAGATTAAAAAAACGTTACTCGAGATTGAACAATATAGAAAAGGGAATATGATTAGCCTATTGCGGAGATACTATAAGGTTATGCAACCAGAAATTAAAAATGCAAATTCTACTGAAAAACATTTAGATAGGATTTGTGCCGTTTGTGGTAGTCCAACTTTCTCAAAAATATGCAATTTCTGTAAAACTACTGAATTTATGCTCGAAACCTTGAAAAAACATAAAATTCAATTAGATGTTTAATTCGTATCCCCAAAATAAGAAATTTTTTATCTTTCGCAGATTTTTATCATTTTAAAGAATTCAAATACAAGGGCTCATGGTTTAGTAGTATAACGCTTGGCTCGCACCCAAGAAATCGAGGGTTCAACTCCCTCTGAGTCCACCATTTATCGGAATGGGTGAAATATATTCATCAATTAATCCAATCTTTATTTACTAGTTGTTATTCATTGTTTTTTTTTTAATTTTGTTCGATTTATTAATTATTCTGAAAATGTTTAAATAATGTAATCAAGATAATATAAAGAAGAGAGTAATGAAGCGTATAACGAAATTTCAATTTGTTCTTATTTGGTTCTTAATTGTTTTCGGTGTTTTTGTATTAGCTATTAACTCACAAGGTAACATCCAATATTCATTAGAAGATGATGATGGTGGTGATGATGGAGATGACTTACCAAAGGCTCTTGGTTTAACCGCAATAATCTTATTTGGAGTAGTAGTATCTAAAGCCCTTATATTTTTCATATATAAATTTACAAGAAAATTAGATGATACCAAAGAAAAGAATCTTACTTTTAGGAAGAACATGAAAACCTTCTTCATGAAAACGAGAAAACCGCTTCAATGGACACATTATATTGCAGGATCAACTGCACTTATTTTACTTTTTATTCATGGGATATCATTGATTGGGGAAAGTTTACCAAGAACTATTAATGGTATTCTGACAGCAATTATATTAACTTTTTATGTGTTTACGGGGCTAATTACTAAGTTTAAGCTTTTTAAAGAATCAAAGAAATTTAAAAAATGGATTATGAAGATCCATAGAAATTTTCCCTTTTTCATTTTTATAATCATATTTCACTTGATTCATTTAGCCCTTGAAGATTAGCGCCGAGTTTATCAATTGAAAAAATTTGGTACGAGCATATCTCTCAGTCCATGGTTTGTGGCCGCATTTTTCGAGTAAGATAAATTGAAAATCAACAATTCTTTTCTCAAGGGGGATCTTGACTCCATTTGCGGGATGGGGATCATAATCTCCATGAATTGCAACAACAGGGCATTTGATTTTTTCTGCTTCTTTTAATAAATCTCCAGATTTTCTCATCCCGATAACCTCATTCAAAGCTTGTTGAAAATGTGTACTCCGATCAAGATCAAAGTGAGGTGAAGCGAAAGATTTTTCTGCTTCTATATCATCATATTGATCGATATTTCCACAAAGAGCACCTAATTGTGAGATATAAAAACCTTTATTTGTTACATTGGCATCTTGAAGATTATTAAGAATTTCAGAATAGAGCTCTTTTTGTTCATGATCCATACGATTATTCCGTGTTTCAATCAATTCCAGATAAAATTGATGTTCATAAGGACCACTTCCAATCATTATTAATTTTTTCACCAATTCTGGAAATTTAGCAGCAAAAAGATACCCCAACCAAGCCCCCCAAGAGAAACCGATTAACACAACTTTTTCTAATTTGTTGGAATCGATTATTTGCTTTAACTCAAGTAACTGTCCTTTTAGGGTCGCTTCTAAGAAAAATGGTTCAATCACTCCATAAATATCGGATAAATTATCTGCAACAGGTGCCATTTCCCCCCATGCTCCAGGACCTCCATGAAGAACAACAATTTGGAATGGAGTTCTTCCGTGAGTTCTAAATTCTATCCTCATAATTTAAATCTCTTTTTCACTTTTTACTTTGAGTTTCATGTAAAATTTTCTATCTTCTTCATTCATTAGTGATTCTTTAATTTCGATTTTTCGATTCAATTTTTTTAACGATCCTGAAACTAGACTGATGATAAAAGGTTTAATCGCGCTATCTACAGAGGGCCAAGCGATATTGACCAGAATTTTATCTCCCGCTGCTTCAACATTTTTTAATATGCCCAAATCAATTAATGAGTAGTTAATAAATGGGTGTTTCATCTCTTCCAAAATTTCTTTTAGTGATATGTGGAAAGGCTTCATTTTATTCTGGTTTTTATAATTCGAGATCGAGTAAAAAAGATGGGTTTTTTAAGTTTAAAAGTAGAGTTAGTAATCAATGAGTTCAAATAGCAATCAAGAAATTCCACTCGTCAAGAAATTTCCAAAATTAAAAGCACTTCCTCATGTCAACCTTATTAATGCTCCAACTCCAGTTGAGAAGATGGTTCAATCCAGTGAAATATTAGGGGGGATGAATATTTGGATAAAAAGAGATGATTTAACGAATCCCAAATATGGAGGGAACAAGTTACGCAAATATGAATTTGTTATTCCTCATATCCAAAAAAGGAAAAAAAAGCGTATATTAACCGTTGGCGGTATAGGAACTAATCATGGCTTAGCAAATGTTATTATTGCCAGTGATTTCGGTATAAAGACATCATTGTATCTTGTTGATCAACCACTAACCCAGCATGTTAGGGAAAATTTACTATGTGATTACCATTTTGGAGCAGAGCTTAATTATACAAAAGATATCAAAGGTACTGCCTATCATTTGTTAAAAAATTTGATAACTGATTGGTCTTCTTATTATTTAGTTATGGGGGCAAGTAATTCGGTTGGAACGATTGGATTTATTAATGCTGGGTTGGAATTAGCAGAACAAATAAAAAAAGGGGATATTCCTGAACCAGATAAGATATTCATTGCTGTGGGATCGATGGGTATGGTATTGGGATTATATATCGGTTTGGAATTGGCAGGATTGAAGACAATAATTATGGGAATTTGCGTTTCTGATATAAAATTCAATTCTTCTAAACAATTACAAAATCTAACTCGAAAAACTTTAAGACGCTTGAGAAAAATTGATAAATCGATACCAGATATATCAAAACGATTATTTGAACGGCTTTTGATTGATAGAACCTTCTTTGGAGGTGAATACGGTCGGGTTAC
>JAUWMK010000388.1 GCA_030613185.1 Promethearchaeum sp. | reverse complement strand
TCCAATTCCTTGATATACTACATTTTTTTTCATAAAATTTTTCATAAACCTAAGATTTTTTCTATTAATAATATGGCACTTCTCTCAGATAAAGCACAGAAAATTGAGTTTAAAAAAATTGCTTCTGCAGACCCAGAAAGTTATTACCCCACAAATGCTTTGAAAAAAAACGGTTTTCAAAGATATCAATGTGAAAAATGCGGAAGATTTTTCTGGAGTTCAATTGAATCAAATGTTTGCGGTGAACCTGGTTGCAATAAAGGATTTCAGGTTGTTAAAAACAATCCATCAAAAAATTCTTTATCATTTATAGAAGTCTGGAAGAAGATCGTCGAAATTTTCGAACCAAGAGGATATAAACCGCTTAAACGATACCCAGTGGTTGCACGCTGGAATCCAACAACCGAATTTACTATTGCATCGATAGCTGCTTTTCAGCCATTTGTAATCTCTGGAGAAGTACCACCACCCGCTAAGAAACTGGTAATACCACAATTCTGTTTGAGATTTGGTGATATTGAAAATGTAGGTATCACAGGAAGTCACTGCACGGGTTTTGTAATGATAGGACAACACCAGTTTGTTTCCCAAGAAGAATGGGATCAAGAACAGGCATTTCAAGATATTTTCGATTTTCTTGTTGATGGAGTAGGAGTAGATAAATCAGAATTTAAGATTCAAGAAGATGCTTGGGCAGGAGGCGGAGACTTTGGAAGCTGCTTGGAGTTTTTCAGCCGAGGTGTTGAATTATTCAATCAAGTTTACATGCTCTACCAACAAACTCCAGAAGGACGACCAGTAGAATTACAATTGAAAGTTTTAGATATGGGTATGGGTCAAGAACGTGTTGCATGGTTTTCTCAAGGCACTCCTACAATTTATGATGCGATTTTTCCTTTTGTACTATCTAAAATTAAAAAGCAAACAAAAATCGAGGTTGATTCTGATCTTTTTAATACATTTTCACAATTTTCAGCTTTCTTGAACAATGATGAAGTAGAAAATATGGATGTGGCTTGGGAAAGAGTAGGAAAAGAAATGGATATGGATCCCAAGATATTAAAAGAGAAGATTATGCCTATGACTGCAGTTTATTCAGTTGCAGAACATAGCAGAGCTTTACTATTTGCAATATCCGATGGAAAATTACCTTCAAACGTTGGAGGAGGCTATAATTTACGTGTTATTTTCAGGCGTGCAATGGGTTTTATTGACACATTTAATTGGGATTTAAGCATGGAAGAAGTTTGTAGATGGCATGCTGAAGAATTATATGAGATATTTCCCGAAGTTAGTGAGAATTTGGATAACGTTTGTAAGATTTTGGAAATTGAAAAGCAGAGATATTATGCTACTAAGAAAAATGCAGAAAAAATTGTAAAGCGATTAATCCAAAAATCTGAAATCTCTGAGGAAAAACTGATAGAATTATACGATAGTAATGGAATTAATCCTGAAATTATTATAGCAGCCGCGCGCAAATTGGGTAAAAAAATTAAAATGCCTGATGATTTCTATACGAAAGTAATGGCAAGACACGAAAAAATTACCCAAATTCATGCCACACACAAAACAATAGAAATTGATATAGAAGGATTACCTCCAACAAAATCGCTATATTTTGATAATTATTTAGATACAGAAAATACAAGTAAAGTGCTTAAAATCCAGAAGGTAAAATATAATGATAGTAACAATAATAATAATAATTCTTTTAAAGAAAATGATGATTCTACGAAGAAAAATATAAAAAAACAATCAATGCAGGATGTATGGGGAGTAATATTAGAATCTTCAGTTGCTTATCCAACCTCGGGTGGTCAATTAAATGATACAGGTAAAATTAACGGGAACCCGTTTTTACATGTGGTAAAAGTTGGCCCTTGTATTGTTCATATACTTTCAAAAAAACCATCTTTTAATGAAGGTGATACGGTTTCTGTAAAGCTCGATAAGAAAAGAAGAAAAATATTAGCACAACACCACTCGGCAACCCATATTGTTAACGCAGCTGCAAGAAAAATCCTTGGTGATCATATTAATCAAGCAGGCGCTAAAAAAACACCTTCAAAAGCTCATCTTGATATTACTCATTACGAATCTTTAACAGACGATCAAGTAGATAAAATTGAAAAAGAAGCAAATAAGATAGTCAAGAAGAAAATACAATCCAATAATAGATTTATGTCACGAGCAGAAGCAGAAAAAAAATACGGTATCAGGTTATATCAAGGTGGAGCAATCCCCGGCAAGATTATTCGTGTTGTAGAAACTCCAGATATTGAAGTTGAAGCTTGTGGAGGTACCCATGTTAATAATACATCTGAAATTGGCAAGATTAAGATTCTAAAATCTCAAAAGATTCAAGATGGAATTGTCCGCTTAACTTATACGGCAGGAGCAGCAACGACAAAAATTTTGAAGGAACATAAACAAATCACTGAAAATTTATGTGAACTGCTAGATACACAATCAGAGTTTTTATTTGAGAGAGCAAAAGAATTACTAACAAAATGGAAAGAACTAACTAAAGCGAAATCAAAGGGAAATTTTTCAAAACAAATGATAGAATTAACAAGTGAAAAAAAGTCTTCAAAAAACCCATTAAAAGAATTAACAAGATATTTTGAAACTACCGAAGAATTACTTATTCCAAAAATTAAGAAATTAAAAGATGAATGGAATGAAATGAAAAACGAAATTTCAGAAATATCAAAAATAGTAGGGCAGAAAAACATAGAAAAACTAATTAAAAATGCAGAGGATATTAACGATTATAAATATATCGCTGCATATTATCCAAAAATAAGTAATAAAATATTAATAAATTTATCAAAAAGCATATTAAAACGGGAATCAAAGGCAATTATCTTATTTGTGGGAAGTTCAAATGGAGGTATCAACTTTATCTCAATGCGAGGGCAGAATTTAAAAGAGATTAACCTATCTAAAATTACTAAAGAATTTTTAATTGAATTTACTGGTAAAGGTGGAGGAAAAGAAGAATCTACGCAAGGATTCATTAATAGATATGAAGGAAATCCTCAAGATCTTCTCCAAAATTTTAGAAAATTACTATTTGAAAAAAAATGAGAGAAGAAATTCTATTTTTCTGTTCATATTACAAGGATTTGAAGCACCAATCCGCTTCTATACAACCATCGCGAATGATCAGATAAAACTCGCGGAAAAATCTTGCGGCAGGGCCACCATCTATCAAAGCATGGTCCATCGCAAGCGTAACTGCCATAAATTCTCGTTCTTTTATTTTACCTTCTTTAGTCATCTCATATTTTATCTCTTTTGAACCCACACCTAACGAAGCGTTATGAGGAGTTAAGTGAATCATCCATCCCAATTCGTTAATGTCTTTTCCAAACATGCCAACACTTGATACACCTATAGTACCCAGGTACTTCTTTTTCAAATATGGATCGGTAAAAATCTTGTGAATTATCATTTTGCGGATGAATCGTGGTAGTTTTGGGATCATTTTAACCAGTTTTTTACCACCCTTATTACCGGTTGTTAATGATACCTTCTTTACAGTTTTTGCTGCATTTAGCTCATCATGAATTTCCCTTAATGTTTTTGCATGAGCATTCCGTACTGTATAATTTACGGGTTTTTTTACACCATCCATTTCCCTTTCAATATTCGTCATTACATCTACTTCATCGAAGGTAACGTATCTTTTTTTTTTATAGCGTATTGAATTAATAGGATATTTATATTTTTCTGCTGCGCGTGCAAAACAAGAAATTAAAAAGGCAGTATAACTAATTTTCTCACCAGTTTTCTCTTTATGGGCTCGAAATTCTTTTTGAGCTTTGGTAATTTCTAACTTAGTAAATGCCCAAATGAGGTTTTTACTTTTTGCTTCAGTTGTATAGTCATCGATTAATTGATGTTTTCGACTAATTTTTTTTTCTATTAACGAACCATTTTGCTTCATAATTTATAACACACACTCAATTTGATTGATTTAAATTTTATATTTATTTGAAATCCTTGTTTTTTTTTTAATTAACACTTTATTAATTTTTTTTTATCCCTCAAAAATCTTTTGAAGTTGCAATTTGAGCCCATATTCCAATACTTGCAGAAGAAAGCCCTCGGCACTCAACACAGACCCTTGCTCCCGCTCGATTCGACGACGGAAATAAGGTTTTTTTGGATCCCATGGAACGTAGTTCCAGACTTTTTTTCGTTTAATTGCAAGCATCTTTGCCATACGACAGACATGCCAATGATTATAAAGCATCATGCCGATTTCCAGATTCCATTGGCGTTTAGTTGACTTGCGGTAACGCACAGATC
>JAUWMK010000028.1 GCA_030613185.1 Promethearchaeum sp. | reverse complement strand
AACAAATGAATTTTTTTTATTTTGCTGATCAGAAGGAATTTTCCTTTGTTTAAGATCTTCGCCTTGTAATAACATCGTTTAATTTTATTTAGATTCGATTGATTTTATTAATTCTGTTTATAAAATCTCATTTTGATTTAGAAATATTTTAATTGGGTAAATTTTATTTGAAATAATATGATTTTATAACTTAGTGTTAGGGCAATCAATTCTAAATTATAAAAAAGCAGATATAATTTTTAATCAAATAAGGAAATTTCAAATATTTCAACTTGTTTTAGAAATGATCTTTATTATCTTTAGTTATTTCTGGATATTAGCGAATATAAATCTGGATAATGGTGGTGATGTTAATCTTGTTTTAACTTTAACAAATTATTACCTTATTCTTATGCTATTAATTCTTTACATTGAAATTGAGATTGGATATAAATATGAAGAATTAAAATGCTTGGACTTTGGAGCATTTCCAGATTTATATATACCTTTATATTTTATCGGTATTATTTCTAATTTAGGGATTAAACTTATTCCAATACTATTAATAATTCCCTCTTGGATTTTCTATCATGAATGGTTATTAAGACCACTTATTTCTTATATTGCCATATTCTCAATAATATTGCCATTTCCATATATGCTTTTAAGACAATTTTTAGAGAAAGACTCTGACAATAATTATAGAGCTGGACCCTATCCTTTAAAATCTCTCAAAATATTTTTAATTGTATATTCTATTTGTAGATTATTTAATTTTTATATAATGAATCAAATAATATTTGGTTCTATAAGTTTAAGAGATTCTTCTTATTCTATTTACTACTATATTCAAATAGGATTAATAATTTTCACTCTAATAATGCAATTTTCAATGATAGATTTAACCAGTAGGTTGAAATTGATGTTTTCTTCTGCATTAAACAATTAAGATTTTTTTAATTCTCAACATAATATGCCAAAAGCACCTAACTAATGTTAAGTATTCTCTAAAATAATATATTAATATGCATCAATATTTTAAATACGATTTTGAAATTGATGTATGTATTATCGGTGGTAGCATCGCGGGAAACTATTTGGCGTGTCTCTTAGCAGAGCAGAATGTAAGATGCTGTGTAATTGAAGAACATGAAATTCTTGGATTACCTTTTCAATGTGCAGGGATAGTTTCCCAAAAAATACTGAAACTGGCACCTTTTCCAAAATCAATAATTCTCAACAGAGTTAAAACTGCAAAGATTGTTGCTCCAAATAATCAAAGTATCGAATTAACCGGAAAGGAAAGTCCCGTTATTATCGATCGAGTAGAATTTGATAAGTTTTTTGGAAAGAAAGCTCAAGAATTGGGTGTAAAATATTATTTAGGAGAAAAATACATCTCACATTGGGGTGCGCCCAATAATAAAGTATTTATTAAAACTTCAAAGCACAACATTGTAGCAAAAATCATTGTTGGTGCTGACGGTCCATTTTCTAAGATTGCAAAACGTTATGGGATTAAAAATGTCACAATTCCCGCAGTTCAAACCCGTGTGAAATTTAAACAAGATCTTGATAAAACTGCTATGTATTTTCATCCAAAGTGGGAAGAATTATTCGGTTATATTGTTCCTGAAGGTGAAAATGGGATATGTCGAATAGGATTGGCAACTTTAACTCATCCTAACAAGGCATTTAGATCTTTTCTTAAAAAAATTGAAGCAGATTCTTCTCAAATCATATCTAGACAAGGAGGCGCACTACCTTTTGGATATCCAAAACGTTTTGCTTTTAAAAATGCATTATTATTAGGTGATTCTGCATGTATGGTAAAAGCTACAACTGGAGGGGGGATAGTGATGTTAGTTTCTGCAGCAAAGATTTTAGCTCCCGCAATTAGTAAATCTTTAGAGAAAAATGATTTTTCACAACGTTTTTTTAGGAAAAACTATGAAAAACCTGTTAAACGTAGCCTAGGGATTGAGTTAAAATTACATTTTCTCATACGCTTAATTTTAATGGAATTAAAATCAGAAGATTTCAATCAATTTTTTAGAATGTATCTGAATTCAAAAGATCTGTATGAAATAATTGAGAATTATGCTGATATGGATTTTCCTTTGAAATTAGTTGGAAAATTACTATTCAATCGTGAATTTATGCAATTTGTTTTTCATTTGATTGTAAGAAATTTGCATATCATTCCAAAAATTATTAAAATTTTTATATCTTGATAATTCCCTTATATATTTTAGCCAAGGGATTTTTGATTGCATACTTGGTGATATTATTATGATTAAAACTAAGGTAACCACAGATATTTCTAATCTGTCTCAATTGGGGCGTTATCTCGACGATAACCATGATGTTGACTATAATCTTATAAAAAATGACACTTGGTTTTTAGAAAAAATTAA
The DNA here is from genome assembly GCA_030613185.1 of Promethearchaeum sp. Lineage (GTDB taxonomy): Archaea > Asgardarchaeota > Lokiarchaeia > Sigyniarchaeales > Promethearchaeaceae > Promethearchaeum. Next base: position 18,617 of record JAUWMK010000028.1, on the reverse strand, counting down.
AGAGTTTGAAGCAATGGATGTGAGTGCGCTTTCTCATGACGATGAATTCGCTTTTTGGTTAAATGCGTATAATCTCTTCACCATTAAAGCAGTATTGAATGCATTGGAGAAGGAGAATCAATGGAAAGGGAATTTGACAACCATTAGTAGGCTTAAATTCTTTGTACTAAGAAAGCATAAGATTGCAGGAAAATTAATGAGTTTATCCACCTTAGAATCGAAAATTATCAGGCAAAAGTTTAAAGATCCGCGAATACATTTCGCCATTAATTGTGGTTCAGCAAGTTGTCCCGTGCTTTATGGACGTTTATTCCGTGGGAAAAATTTAGATGAATTATTGGAAAATGTTTCTTCTAATTTTGTGAACAATCCAACACAGGTTAATTTTGATGAACCAACAAAAATTCTTAGTCTAAATCCAATTTTCAAATGGTATAAAAAAGATTTTAAGAATTGGGCTGGTGGGATTGTACCTTTTATTAAAAGATATTGGAATGGTCCTAAAGATCAACTAGATCATGCAAAAATCAAATATTTCCAGTATAATTGGGCAATTAATTCCACAGCTTGAAAATATTTATTGAAATATGTAAAATTTATATTATTTTTCGCTAATTTCTAATGTATTGGTCATAATGTTGAAAAAAAAGTTTCCTATTTTAGAATTTGATCCAAATCAAAAAGCCTTACTCAATCCTAGCGAATTAGTTAAACCCATCAATATTCCTAACTGTTGTGTAATAACTTTCTTTCAAGAAATCATTGATAAATTATTAAAAGATGGAAAAGCAAGAGTAATTGATATTGAACATAGTGAAATTGGCGAGCATCCAATATATGAAGTAATTAATGATGGAGAAAAATTTGCAATGTTTCATTGTGGACTGGGAGCTCCTCTATCTGCAGCTCTTTTTGAATACGTAATCGCTTTGGGATGTAATAATTTTATTGTTTGTGGTAGCTCAGGTTTGTTGGATAAGAATTTAAAAGAATTTTTGCTTGTACCCGTTTCTGCAGTAAGAGACGAGGGTACATCATATCATTATCTCCCGCCTTCCAGAGAAGTTAAAGCAAGCACAAAAGCAATAGCAGCGATTGAAAAAATAATGAAGAAACATAACGTAAAATATAAGCTTTCAAAAACCTGGACAACGGATGCATTCTACCGGGAAACTCCAGATAAAATATCGCTCCGAAAAGAAGAAGGATGTTCAACAGTTGAAATGGAAGCTGCAGCTTTATTTGCTGTTGCTAAATTTCGGGAGGTAAATATTGGCCAAATTCTATATGGAAGCGATGATGTAAGTGGAGATGAATGGAGTAATTTCTTTCAGTTAGAAAAAAAATATTCTGGCTTATCGTTGAGAGAAAGAATATTTTGGCTTGCAGTTGAAGCTTGTTTATTACTATGACAATAAAAAATCTTGAGAGGAGAACAACTTGAAAATTGATAAAATTGATGATATTGAATCAAAAATTGAAGCGTTTATTGATATCGCGGAACAAGTAAGGTTGAAATATCGTCCTGAAGCCTTACCGGAGACTAAGGAACGATCTAAGGACCTTTTTAAAAATTATTGGCCAAATACAAATTTAAGCACTGATCTTATTTTTGCAAGTACTGAGGAAGGAAAACCTATCGCTTTTGCGGTTCTAATGAAAACAAATGATATTGCAAAGCCGTGGGGGATTGCCTATAATGCATATCCAGAATACAATAATACTGAAGTCGCAAGTTTGTTGATACCGGAAATAATACGTATCGCAAAAGAACAAAATGCTCCTGGGCTAATTGCATCTCACCGGATAGATAACACTGCTTTAAAAGAAGTAATTCTGTCTCAGAATTTCATCTCTGATCTCAATACTTATGGGTTACATTTGAAAGGTTTGGACAATTTACCCCAAATCGCAACACCCGTAGGATTTTCATTTGAAAAAAGCAAACAAATCACGGATCCGATCCAATACGTAAATGTACTGAATGAATCACATAAAAATTTTCAAAATTTTGTTCCAGATACCCCTGAAACAATCAAAGACTGGGAAATCGCTGAGAAAAAACGGTTCGATATCGCTCATTATTATGCTTATGAAGGAAAAAAACTAGTAGGCTTGTGTACCGTTGAAGATAATCTGGACGAAACTCGAAACCGAAGAATTGGTAGCATTGGGGTACTAGAGAAATATCGTAATAGGGGAATAGGATCGGCATTAATGAGCATGGCATTGCACGATTTAGGACAAAAAGGAAGAAAAAAGGTAAACATATGGACAAGAGGAAAAACTACTGAAGCGATTGGATTGCCTTTAAAATTTGGTTTTGAAATTGATAAGGATAATTCTTCAATTATGTATAAATATAATAATAACTGAAAATGAATGCAAGAAGGAGAAAGAACATCAAGGGGCATTATATTTTGCTCTTGATTTTTTAATTCTTTTTTCAACTAATTGATAATGGATGGTTTTTATTTGTTCGTAAATTTCTTTGGGATTTTTTATTCCAAGAGATTTATATGCGGTTATCTCAATATTCGGTAAATCCGAATAATATAGATCTGGAATAGTATTCCAAAAATCCAAATTAATGCAATTTAAAATAGGAAGTATGCGCGCAGTCATTGTTTCCAGTTTAAGAGCGCCCTGTCCTAATGTATTTCGACCATTTATTTCAATAAATAATTGTGTAATGGCGAAATTTAGAATCAAAGATAATCTCTTAAAATTAATTCCTTTATTGAGATAAATTTGATGAAAACAACGATCGCTGAAAATTGGTTTAGAAGAAAATGGTTGAAGGAAGTTCTGATAGTATATATAACGTAAAAAAACATTTGTAGGTATAACATCAGGAAAACTCCACCAACCGGGATTCCTATTTTTTACCGATGGGACATTTGGCCAAGGAATTTTCGTAACTACTTTCTGTTTAAGGCGTGTGGATTGCTTTTCTCCCCATGAAATGTAATTTAATGTTTCGATATCGTGTTTTTTAAGGTATTCTTTGGATTTTTGACAAATAAAAAGCTGATGGGATAAGTTTTTTTTATTAATTTCCCAATTATTTATTTTTTTAGGACTTCGGATGACTTTGAATAGAAATTGTGAGCTAGGTTGTGGTTTTTCAGAAATATTATCTTCATTCCCTCTTATATAAAAAAAATCATTTAAACCGGTATAGATTCCTGTTTTTACCTCCACTATTTGATTTAAAGGAATTAAATGTTCTGAGAATTGTTTGTAAATTTCAAAAAATGTAGACGGTAATCGAAAGAAATAGGTTTCCCAATTAGAAATATGCTCTAATTTTTCGTATTTTATTTTTCTAGAAGATTTTATTGTATAATTTCCATTATCTGACATTTCTAATTTCTGAACTTCAATATGATTGGGTTTAGTGGTTTTTTTTTGTATGAAAATAATCATTGTGTTAATTTTAACATCAGGAATTAATCGTTTTTCTGGAGAAAAGGCAAATATAATTCGCGCTGGTAGATTGATCAGGAATTTGCGAAAATTTTTTCCAAATTTAGAATTCATCCAGCTTGTTGAGACAACAAAAGCTAAAATTCCTTTCAATTTTAGGGCATTAAATCCAGCCATTATAAAATAAATATAATAATCGGCTTGTTTTGATATTTTTTCCTGAAAATCGGGATAAATTCTTGATATAGATCTCCTAAGTTTTGATTTTAAATCTTTAGAAAGTGCTTCTTGGCGTATATAGGGGGGATTTCCTAAAATAATATCAATATTATTTGAATTATCTAACAGTTGAGCAAAACCATCTGCTTTGGTGATTTTTGGAACTGCAAATGCAATTCCTGATTTTTCAGAGATTAGTTTTGATAAGGAAATTGAGCAAAAATCTATATACTTTTTCTGTAAATCAGAACCGAAAAGTTCTATAAGTTCTAAGTTTGCAAGTATTTGAGGTTCATTACTATATATTCTATCTAATTTATTAACAATCGCAATTAAAAATACGCCTTCACCTATGGTTGGATCATAAATTTTAATATTTCTAATTTCCTTTCTTTCAAATAATATTTCTAAAACTCTGGATGATATCCATTCTGCCACTGGTGTTGGAGTAAAGTATGCGCCTAAATCCTGCTGATTTGGATGATGTTTCGTGATTTCTGGTTTTTTTTTCAACTTGAAATCACCTTCTCAATTTCTGATCCAAAATTATTATGTATAGCAATATCATTCTCAAAATTAAGATTTCTGGGGATCCATGGCAATTCTTTTAATTTTTTCAATAAAATTCGAGAAAAAAGTCTCTTTCCCCTGCTAAAGGTCATATAATTATAATAAGAAATTATATCGGTTCTTAGAATTTGAGTTAATTCATTAATATGGGGTTCTAATTTCTTGGAAAGGATAATATTGTAAACACTTTGAGATGTTAAGGCATTCTCTGGTGAAATTGCAGCACATATTTTTTTTTGAGCTAATATTTGTCGTACAATTATTCTTTTTTTTCTATATTTTGATATTTCTTTGTAATTTATACCTGAGATGTTTAACCTTATCTGAGATGTTACATCTGCATAAAATTGGTTTAAAGATATATTTTGAATAAAATCCGCCATATTTTTCGAATCTTTATTTGCTTTTTCTGAGATTATGTTGATTACTTCCCTTTCTTGACTTAATTCTTTTTTACAATGAGCGCATAATGTTCTTTTTTCTGAAAATGGCATCCAGTTAGAGCAATGATTGCATTTCATAATTTTCCCAAATTTAGATAATTCTACACCTCGAAAAACTTCTATTTGATCATCAATGTTTAACCTATTCCATTCATTAATCGAAATGTAATTTTTCTCTAACCAATTTAAAATTTTTATCGTAATTGGGTCATATTTAATTAAGGTAGCATTTGGTTCTTCCAAAATATCGCGCTTTATCCATGTTTCTGGTGCATTACTTTCCCAAGATATTTCAATAGAATCATTTTTCGGAGATGGGTTTTTTCTACAAAATAACAATATGTTTTCAACAGAGATGCCTTCAAAAACATTTTCTGTTGGAATGATTTTTATTGTTTGAGAATTTTTAACTATAATTTGTCTTAGAACCTTTTTATTTTCTAAAAAGATGAGCGTTTCGGGAATTATCACACTCAAAATTCCATCGGGTTTTAATAATTTTAAACTTTGTTCAATAAAAACATCTGATAAATCAAATTGCCCTTTAACCGTGGTATATTTTTCATTTTTTAGGTAATTTTTTAACTCATGTGCTAAATCTCGAGAGAAAATATAAGGAGGATTTCCTAGAATTATATCTACTTTGAGATCTGGATATAATTTATGTAATTTGAGAAAATTAACTTGTAATACTGTAATTAATGGTAGCTGATCTAATATTTTATCATTAAGATTGACCTTGTTTTTCAATAGAAAATGAAGGGTTATAATGATTGAGAAAATGTGGATTGAATAGCATGAAATTGGATCAATATCTAAAACATATAATCGACTGTTCAATGTATTAAACATTTCTACAATTTCATCATGTTCTTGGGTTTTAGAGCCTGCTAAATCAAGTTTTGATTCTAATTTCATTAGTTCTTCTTGAAGAACTGAAATAATAAAGTTTCCAGTTCCACCTGCAAAATCCAATATTACTATATTCTTTTTATTTCGAGTATCGGTACTATTTAATATTTTAATTTGTTGAATTATTTGATGCACGATATGAAATGGGGTAAATTCTTGACCAAGATTTGATCGTTTCGATTTATCTCTTTGGTTTACGACCTTATTTAAGAAATTACCAATCTCTGTCATGAATTTATTTGAAACACAATCCCACCTTAAATCCATAAGAAAATTTTTTCTATTTTGGCTATTCTTAACATTTGCATTAAGATTTAATTCATATTGTGATAATAATTCAAGATTTTTACTTTCAAACCACTCTATGGTTAAAGAATCTGGATATCTCTTAATCAATTCCAATATATTTTCATGAATTTTATTGATAATGATTTCAACATCCATAGAAACAAATTTTTCTGCGTTATTTTTAAATCATTGGTTTGCAGATTTCATTTATCTTTTAAACTATATATGAAAGACACCTTTTCTTTTCAATTTTATAAAAATTTTTTTCATATCTTTTTATGAAAAAAAAATTCCTTACGAAAAATTCTATATTAAACTAAGTATTGATGTTTTTGATTTTACTTTGACGAAAATTCGAGCAATAACTTTTGATTTATGGAAAACTCTTTTGGAACCTAGTAGTATTGAACAATATTTGATTGAATCACTTCAAAATTACAGTAAAAAGAAACATTTATCTTTTTCTTCAGAGCAATTAAAACAAGCTTTGGCTGTTCCTAAATTGAATTATAAAGAACATAGGGATTTTCCTCCTTATCCTCACTTTTATACCGAAGAGCGGGTGATTCTCATCCTAAATCAATTGGGTCAGAATATGAAGGGTGATCTGGAAAAAAAACTTCTTCATGATTTTAAAATGGCTTCCTATTATGTATTACCAACGATCATTGAATCTGCCAGAGAATTATTAGAAAATCTGTCTCAAGATTATCAAATCGGATTAATATCAGATACCGGAATGACTCCTGGAAAAATTCTTATTCAGATTCTTGAAGAATTAGATCTTCGTCAATTTTTTGATACTTTTGTTTTCTCTGATGAAGTAGGGTTCTACAAACCAAATTCTAAGATGTTTCAAACGGCTTTATCAAAATTAACGTGTAATTCCAATGAATCAATTCATATTGGAGATTACCAACATACCGATATGATCGGTGCACAGTCCTTGGGTATGTACACTATTTGGATAAATCATCACGAAACCCTTAAAGACATAGTAGATATATCTCCGGACTATATAGTAGAAAATTTATTGGAGATTCTCCCTATCATAAATAATTTTTAAGAAATATTACTTTCCATTTTTTTAATTCCTTTTTTTATATATATTATACCAAAATTTATTTTAATTGTTTAAACGAAAAGTTCTCTATTACTCCAAACCGCTTTGATTTGAAATGAGATATTATTAAAGAAGCTATAAAAAAAAATCTTGAATTGTGAAAATAATTATAAAAATTTCCATTAACCAAATTATCTGTGAGATTTTTGAAAATACTAAAGAATCGGTTTAATTATAAAGTTATTCATTACAACCTTTACTTTATTCATTGAAACATTGCATAGATTTATAAACAAAAAATCAATATTTACAATAGGTTTGTCTTAATTAATGATTAAAATGAAACATATCTCACTTAAAGGTACTTATTATGAAATGGGGAATCAATATGGAAATATCTTAAAACAATCAAATTTTAAAGTGCCAAAAATATCTCAAAAAGAGCGAGATCGAGCAATTGAATCTCGACAATTAGCTGAATCATATTTTCCTGAATGTTTGGAAGAAATACGGGGTATTGCTGACACAAGTAAATTCACATTTGATGACTTATCTATAACTTATTTTAATATTATGGATATGGATTCCATTCCTGGTTGTTCGATTTTTGCAGTTAAACATAATAATCAGACCTATATTGGTCGAAATTATGATATGTATTATTTCTTTCATGAATTTATTGAAAGTTATTATACTGAACCTGCAAATGGATATAAGAGTGTAGGGCAATCTAGCTGTTATTGTGGTAAAGAAGATGGAATAAATGAAAAGGGATTAGGTGTAGCTCAAAGTGGTATAATATCATATTTAGAACCCGGTCTTCCCTTTTGGGCAATCGTTCGATTTCTTCTTGATAAATGCTCAAATGTTTCGGAATGTATTGATTTTCTTTTAGATGTCCCACATTTTTCAACAATGACTTATTTATTAGCAGATGCTAAAGGTAATATTGCTATTGTCGAAGCTAGTCCTAAAAAATGTGCAATTCGATATCCAGAAGATGATTTTTTAGTTTCCACAAACCACTATAATCATCCTGACATGCAAGACATCAAACTATACATCCCTCCTGACTCAAATTCTAGATATAATTATATTTGCAATGCTTTACAAAATCGTCCTAAACAAATAAATGAAGAAAATCTAAAAAAGATTTTATCCAATCATGATGGTCTTGTTTGTAGTCATCGAGATAAGATAAATTTAGGAACTCTATGGTCAACTGTTGCAAATCTAAATACTTTAAAATATTGGCGATCCGAAGGCCATCCTTGCTCTCATCCATATGAATTGGATAAAAGATGGAATTATTAGTCTATAATCAATAAACAGGTTATTAAAATTTTTTAACAAACCAAGTTTAGTTTTAAACTAGGAATTTAATAGACATGAAATATAGAATTTTGGGAAAAACAGGATTAGATGTAAGCGAAATTGGATTAGGTACTGAATATCTAAATGGTCAATCAAAAGAAACTGTCAAATCTGTTATTCACCATGCAATTAATCATGGAATTAATTATTTTGATATTATTTTTTCAATGCCAGAATATTTAGAAAATATTGCTGCTGCAATTAAAGGTAAACGGGAAAAAATAATTTTGACAGGACATTTAGGATCTGCTGAAAAAGATGGAAAATATAGAAAGACTAGAGAGGTAAAAGACAGCGAAAAAAACTTCCTTAGAATGCTTTCTACTCTTCAAATTGATTGTGTTGATTTAATATTTTTACATTTTGTGTCTAAACAAAAAGAATATGAGAATATAATTGTTCCGGGAAGTATTTTAGATTTAGCGAAAAAGATAAAAGATGAAGGAAAAGCCAGATTCATTGCTATGAGCACTCATGAACCAGAGATTGCACTTGATGCGGTTAAAAATGGTTATATTGATGTTCTTATGATTCAAGTGAATATGCCAGGAAATGCACGACCAGGTTTCAAAGAATTATTAAAAACTTGTGATGAACTGGATGTTGCTGTTGTAGCTATGAAACCTTTTGCTGGAGGAAAATTATTGCAAAAAAACCGAACTGTTTCATTAGCAAAATATCAGACTGGTATCAAGGGTTTTAAAAAGAAAATTCCTAAATCAATTACTCCAATACAATGTCTTCATTACGCACTTTCTCAAGATAGTGTTTCAACAGTTGTTCCAGGAGTAAAAAATGTAGAAGAATTAGAAGCTTCATTGGAATACTTAAATGTTTCTAATAAGGAGAAGGATTTTTCTGAGATATTAACATATTTTGATAAATACATTACAGGGGAATGCGTATATTGCAATCATTGCTTACCCTGTCCTTCAGATATTGACATTGGAGAAACAATTCGCATAATTGAACTAGCAGAGTTTAATAAAACAGAAGATCTTCAAAAAAGATATAATACTTTAGATGTATTAGCGGATAATTGCACAAAATGCAGAATTTGTATGGATAGATGTCCCTTTGAAGTTGATGTTATTTCAAAAATGCAAATTGCTTTAGAATTATTCCATTAAATTAAATAGGGTTATTTGCTGTTAAGAAAAATTTAGTCAAATATGGACAGTATTTTAATCACATTACCATATAGATGAGCCAAAAATTAATATTGATTAATATTCATAAAAATCCCATGTTCTCCATAGAAATGGCATCAATGATTTTATGCTTGAGATTTTTGAAAATATAGGAGAATTGGTTTTATTGCAGCATTGTTCACTAAAAACTTTACTTTGTTCACTGAAACATTGCATAAATTTATAAATAAAAAATTAATATTTTTATTAGGGTTGTGATAATTAATGAATGAAAAAAATGGAAAAAATAACTATGAAGAGATTCAAAAACTTCTACTTGATTCATTAAATGAAATAAGTAATGTTTTAAAAACAGTATCTCAGGTAAAAAGACTCCAAATCCTTGCATTAATGATTGACGGCTCTAAAAAATTCTCTTTTCTTCTTTCAAAAACTGAAATCAGTAAAACTGCATTAGCCAACCATCTTTCTACATTAGTAGATGCTGGATTAATCGGAAAAATTGTTAGAGGTAACTACGAAATTTCAAGAGATGGGGTTGATTTTTTAAAAGCAACAGTTAATGCATATAAAAAATCGGAAACACGAAAGGAGGTTGAAAGGGAAAGGAAAAGACTTGAAATATATAAGTTTTATCATACTACGGAGGAAAAAAATAAAATAAACGAAAAAATTGTCGAGTCTAAATCAGAATATCAGCCAGGTTCTATCTCCTACTTGGCTGCATTAACTGGAGTATTGAAATCTCGGGGTAATGATTTAGATATTGTTGAATTAGGAGGAAGAACTGGTTATGGATTCATTCTAAATATATTTAAGGGTGATACATGCCCCTCGGGACCTACTGCGATGGCAGAAAGCTGTTGGAGTGAAATATATAAAGGAAGTGATAGTTTTGGGTGGAAATTTAATATTTGGTCTGATAATCGGTCATTTCTCCCAAAATCTGGAATTATTTCACCAGAAGATTATGCAAGAGCAAATGATTTCTTTAACCGAGTCAAAGAAACGATTGACAAATATGATAGACCCGTTGTAATTTGGGGGATTCCAGTACCAGAATATGGCATTGTCAATGGATATACTGAAGATGCATATATTGTTAGTACATTTCGAACTTTAATTAAAGAGGAAGAAACTCCAATAAAATTTAATGCACTTGAAGCTCCTGGTTGTTTGGATTTAATATATTTTACCAATAAAATAGATGTAAATTCAAATGAAGAAGATCGAAAGTCGTTAAAAAGAGCAATAGTTAATGCTGAAGGAAAAAATGTTGCCCGTAATGGTTATATTGCAGGACCGGAGGCATATGATGAATGGGCAGATACACTCAGTAATCTTGAGTTAGATATTAATGCTTTTGGTAATAGATATATTACAGATTGTTATTGGGAAGGAAAAGGTATTGCTGCTGAATATTTAAAAAGACTTTCCGAGCGTTTTAAAAACTTACCCCAATCAAAATTGCTATTACAAGCCTCTGAAGAATATAAGAAAGTTGAAACTATATTCAAAAAGCTTACAAAATTGTTTCCCTCCTTCTCTAAAAATCCTCAAGATGATTTAACAGATGATAATCGTAAATTGGGAGCACAATTATTGAAATCTTCTAAAATCCATGAAATAAATGCTATCGAATTCATGAAAGAAGCTTTGAAATTATGGAAGTAATAGAATAAGTAGACTCGGAATATGAAACCTCGAAGAATTCCAACCAAGAATCTACAACCGGTTACAAGCGAGCCTATTTGTTCTATATTTTTTTACTCTTATATTCTTTTTTTATATTTCATTTTTTCAAAATTTTTTTAAAAAAATTTAATTCCATATTCCAGATAAATTTCATAATTCCTATGTTGCTTTTCTAACGGAATTTCTACACTTTTCTCAAATACAATATTAAAATCTAAAAAGCGTAATTCGTAAACATCGGTGTTAAAATCCATTTCTCCCTCAATACATCGGTAGCAATAAACTTGAGTGAATGAATTCGGTTCGAGTTCTTTTTCATGTACCATCCAACCTAAATTACTTTCATCTGTCATATGTCATAATTTTAATTCCATTTTATCCATCTCTAATTTTAATTGAGAAATGAAACTGAGACATTTTTAATTAAGCAACTGATCTAAGACTATGCAGCAATCCTTCTTTATAGTGGAAGCGATGTTTTTATTGGAGTAGAAAGACTTCAAAATGGATATATAATCTTCAAAAGCAAGAAAAAATCAAGGAACCGAAGAAAATCACTAAATTAACTAAATGGAAGAGGCAATTTTTTAAAATTGCTGAATTATGTACTAAATATAATAGAATCTCTATCAAAAAAACCACTATGTTTATATAACAAGATACCCAATTATTATATATAAATACTTGTTTGATCAAAAAAGAAATTACGATTAATTGAGTATACTATAAAAATATAAACCAAAATTAAAAATCTATTTAGAAAAAGGGATTATGAATCGATATTGAGAATAAAAGTACGATAATTAAAAAAATTGATGATTTTTAATTAAATAAAGTGACAAATATGGAAAAAGCTCTACTTATCTATCCTGAATTTTCACCAAACGGTTTTTGGAATTATAAATCTGTTTGTCGATTAGTCGGGAAAAAATATCCAGCATCTCCTTTAGGATTAGCAACAGTTGCTGCACTACTCCCACAGGAATGGGATATTAATTTGATCGATATGAATACAACTCCATTACTGGAAGAAAATATTGAGGAAGCCGATTTAATTTTCATTGGAGGAATGATTTCGCAACAAAAAAAATTCTTAGAATTAATTGATTATATTCATGATTTTGGTAAAAAAGTAGTTGTTGGAGGTCCAGATCCAACCTCTCAGCCAGATATTTATCAAAAAGCGGATTATTTGGTTTTAGGGGAAGCAGAACAAACCCTCCCACTTTTTATTGAAGACTATAAAAAAGGGACACCACAAAAAATCTATTTACCTCCAGAAAAAAAACCAGATATGACAAAAAGTCCTATTCCTCGATATGATTTAATTAATTTTAAATCCTATATGATGATCGGAGTTCAAATAACAAGAGGGTGTCCCTTTAATTGTGAATTTTGTGATATTATCGAATTATTTGGGCGAATTCCTCGAATGAAAACATCAGAACAAATTATTAAAGAATTAAATACTTTATTTAATTTAGGATACCGGGGACATATTGATTTTGTCGATGATAATTTTATTGGAAATAAGAAGAAGGTAAAAATTATCCTAAGAGATATTTTAGCTTGGTCAAAACCTCGAAAACATCCATTCTATTTTTCGACAGAAGCTAGTATTAATCTAGCAGATGATGACGAATTATTAGATCTAATGCGGGCTCTTGATTTTCGTTATGTTTTTATCGGACTTGAAACTGCTGATGAAGAAGTTTTAAAAGCTACACAAAAATATCAAAATACAAAGAGAAAAATTGTAGATGATCTCAATAAAATATATGGTTATGGAATAATTGTAAATGCTGGATTAATTACTGGTTTTGATAAAGAAACTAGTGCTAAAGCACGTTCTATAATAGATTTAGTAAAAGTGGGAAAAATTTCCTTTGCGATGGCAGGACTTTTATTTGCTCTTCCGAATACTCAATTAGCCCGACGCCTGATAAAGACCAATCGCTATCTTGAGGAATCTAATATTCAATTACAATCACAAGGATGTGTAGATCAAACTTCAGCAGGATTAAATTTCATAACTGACCGTCCTAAAGAAGAAATAATCGAAGATTATAAGTATATTATAGAGCAATTATACGATCCACGGGAATATTTCGATAGAAATTTAGATCTTGCCCTCTCTTTAAGAGTAAAACCAAAATATAAACCAGGTTTTAAAAAAATAATGCAGAATGCTGTAGCCTTCGTTAGAGTAGTATTTCGATTAGGAATGAATTCAAAAACAGGTTTTTTATTTTGGAGAAATTTCTTTAAAGTTCTCTTCCGAAGACCATCAAGTTTAGAATCTTTAATCAACGTGGAAGCAATGTACATACATTTTGGAAAACAGAGCAAATATATTATTAAAATCATGAATCAAAAATTGAGACATCTGAAAGAAACCCCAGAACCAACAATATTAACTGAGTCTGTGCCTTTGTCTGCTATTTAATCCGATATATGCATTGGATAGCATCTTTTTTAAAATTTTATCCAATCTAATCTATATTTACCAAATTTCAAATTCAGTAAAGAAAAAGTGTATAAAAAAGTTAGAAAATAAGTCTCCTGTTAAATAGGCTAAAGTATGTTTTTTTCTTTTTACATCCTGCAACGGGCGAAGTCATGGTAGATTTTGGGTGTTTTGATGATATATTCTTCGAAGAATTGATATTCTAGGGGAGCTAACGGTTATGGGTAAAGATCATTGGTTAAGTGCTGGATTGTAAGAATTGCAAGATTCTATGCTCCCTTGAGAAAATTTTCATCATAATTCTTAAATTCATTGATCTATGAAATAATTTAATGAGCAAGGATTCTACAAAAAGATTTTCAGATCGTGTCGAAAATTATGTGAAGTACAGACCTACATATCCGATAAAACTTATAAATCACCTAAAAAAAATAGGTATTATTACAACTGGTCAAAATATTGCAGACATTGGTTCTGGAACGGGAATTTTTTCAAAATTATTAATAAATACAGATAATAATGTATATGCAGTTGAACCCAATAAAGAAATGAGAACTGCAGCTGAAAAAAGCCTAAAAAACAACCCTAATTTTATTAGTGTAGATGGTACTGCAGAGAACACAACTTTAAAGGAAAACTCAATTGACATTATAACCGCAGCGCAATGTTTTCATTGGTTTGATCTACAAAAAACAAGAAAGGAATTTTTAAGAATTCTCAAGCCAAATGGATATATAGTCCTCATTTGGAATGTTAGGGAAATAGAAGCATCACCTTTTCTATTTGAATATGAAAACTTGATAAAATCTCACTGCCCTAATTATTCACAAGTAAACTCTGGGAACATTGATTTTGATAAAATAATAAATTTTATTAATCCTAAGAACACTCAAAAATTTTCATGCATGAATGAACAATTGTTTGATTTTGAAGGATTAAAAGGTAGATTGAAGTCTTCTTCATATACACCTACAGAAGAGCAAACCGAATATCCTATGATGATAGAAGATTTAGCAAAATTGTTTAAAAAATTCCAAAAAAATGGGAGTGTAAAATTCTTATATGACTGCAAAATGTATTTTGGGAAGATAAATAAATAGTATTTTATTCTTGATAGAAAATTTAAAATATATAATCGATATCATTGAAATTTAATGAATGATTTTCGTGAAGCTTTACCTTTTTCTTTTATAGTTGTAGATATTGATGTTAATGAAAAATTAATAAAGGGTGGTTCTGGGATTGAAATGGATGCTGCCATTGAGTTAGCATTTCCAAAATCAAATAAAATTAGCATTTTCGGGTTCAAAAAAATCGGAGATGATTTACGGATTCGAAAACTCCCTCATTTCTAATTAAAATTAATTTTTTTCCATAAAATCAAAAATTTGGTTCAAATCTGTGAATTTTATATAAGTTTCTGAATTTAAGGGGAGTTTCCTTGATTCTTTCTTCTTTCGATCAATAAATATTGGAATTACGTTTGCTCGTTTTGCTGCAATCAAATCCACCGGTGAATCACCAATAAACACTGCGTTTGATGGTTTACATTTTAACTGGTCCAAAATAAGATTAATTCCATCTGGTTCAGGTTTGCAAATTGATTGATCATCCCCTAAACCAAGAACTTCATCAAAAAATGAACTTAAATTGAGATGATCTAATTCATAATCCACGATAAAATCAGGCGTATTACTCACTATTCCAGTTTTGATCCCCATATTATTAAGTTTCTTTAAAGTAGGTATTACATCATCATATAAAATCAGTTGGCCATCCTTGATCAGCTTTTTACGTTTAATTCCATCTCTTTGATCAAATTTAATCCAGAAATCATTTGGATCTATGACACCCCATCTTTTTAAAATCGACACATATTCTTTTCCTGAACGCCATAATGAATTTCTTTCAGCTATTGAAGGAATAGATAAACTGTAGTCCATTTTTAAGACATCTTGGATTAGTGTATCAAAATAATTCCAAGTATTTGGTATCCCTACCAAAGTATTGTCAAGATCAAATAGAACACAGCTAATAGTCATTTAAATCCCTACTTTTTAATATTAGGTGGCTTTATTTTTGTTGAATAAAACCAATTTCACCATAGTTTTCTTTATTTTCTGAATCAGTAGCAAAAACCTTTTCCATAACAATATCCAAACCTTCATCGTCTTCATTTCGAACTTCATTATTAATGTATTGCTCAAAAACTAAATGAAAATCGTTAGAGCATTCATCGCAATGGATTAGATATTTCACTTTTTTGATTTGTGCATTTTTATCTGGAATTTGAGTCGTTTCGATCTCCTTTTTTATTGGGTGTAATTTATCTTCATCTGTTGAATTACATGAAGGAACAAAACACTCCCTTAGCGAAATTTGTTCACGTCCTCTTCTTCCTAGTGCCATAAATGCATATGGAGGGATTTCATCCCATAATTCTGTGTTATAATTTGAATTTTTCATAATAAGAATTTAAGATAATCTTCCTTTATCAAGATAATTCAACTGCTTTAAAAGTAAAATAGTTAATAGTGGGGAAAAAACATCATAAATTGCCCCTCCTAACAGAAAGTAGAACATTTTAGGAACTGTTAGTGCCACATAAAGTTCTATTCCAGCTAATATTAACCTAAAGAAAATTGAAACAAGCGGAATTATCAAATATTTTTTCAAATCTCGGCCAGAATACCATAGTAAAATCCCCATAAAAGCTAGAGATAATCCAAATGACCATTCCCAAAAAGGAAAATTTGGTAGCTCAAGTAATTCCATAAGAGGGGTCATGGCTATAATGGATATTCCGAATATTATCTCAAGGATCCCACTGAACTTGATGAACCACACTAGAAATTCTTCTTTTTTCATTTTTTTTCCCATTTTCGAGGTGTACTTAATCTTGGAAGTAAAAATAAGAAAATTTTTCGAAAAATTGCCCGATTTAACTTAAAACCTAAAAACCAGCGAGTAATTCTTAATAATATAAATTTTCGCGAGCCTAGGCTTTTTGGATCCATTGTAATCTCTTCAATATAGAATGGTTTATGAAAAATTGAAACGAATAAATGATATGAAATTATAGATATGATATCCCATGCTCGCTCAATATGGATTTTTTGAGTAACATCGATTGATTCACCCATTGCCATCCTAATCAGTTCAAAACTATGGAAAACTTTTAATTTACTCTTGAAAATTTCTCGCGCTGCCCAAAGCAGATATAGACATCCTCCACAATAAGTAACTAATACATCTGCTCCAGTTGCTTCTGCTTCTTTCATTTTTACTTGAGCAACTTTTAAAATATCAAATACAATGTTGATATTTTTTGTCCAGGATGCTCCTGCTCCAAACCCACAACAAAGAGAATCCCCACGAATGTGCTCCATTTCCATAATTTTGCATCCAGTTAATCTTAAGATTTCCCTTGGAGGATCCCAATAATTGGCTCCACCGGTTTTTGAATAGCAATTATCATGGATAGTAATTTTGAAATTTAATTGGTTAGTAAATTTTATTTCTCCTTTTTCTAGCATATTTAAAAACCATTGGTTAAACGGGATAACATTTTGTGAGAAATTTGTTCCCATCTCTTGAGGATGTGTCGTCGTTAGCACATAATGAAGTGCATCGAGGAATGTGACTATTTTTTTTGTTCTCCATTTTGTAAAATCTTCCTTACATTTTTCACCAATTCTTTTAACAACATCGAGATAACCGCCTTGATACAAATATGCTCCACATTCCCAGTGATCTAATAGATCTACGGGAGTAAAATAATCTAAAAGCTTAGATTCACCAAGTATAAATGGTAATATGTGTGTGTAATTTCCAACTAGAAATATTGATTCTTTATTAGGTTGATTCATCCATTTATCTATCCAACCAATTTCTTCTTTTGACATTAAGACGTATAGCATTTGCCAAATATTGCTTTTCAAGCTTGGACAAACAAACCTATATATTGGTGGAGCACCTTGTTTAACGTATTTTGTATTCCAATTTTCTAGTATTAACTGATAAGGTTTACAATCATTTGGGCAAATTAAATTGCAACTAAAGCAGGTTGTGCAATGTTGTAATACATGTTTTGTATTCTCACCGGCTATTAATGCCTTAATTTCATCAATTGCAACTTCTTTAGGCAAATGCATTTCGGGACATAATGAAAAACAATCTCCGCATAAAGTACACGCTTCTACATTAAATACTTGTTTATTTCTCTCTTTTAAACTCATGATTTTAGCTCCTTTAATAAGCCTTTTCTTCCGGATCCTCTGAAATCGGAGGGATTTTGAAGGTTTTTCTTGAATACATATGGGGAAATTGTTTCTTAATTATTCCCCAAAAAATGTTATTTGCTGTTCGATCGATTAATCGCTTTGGTGTTTCACCAATAGCCATTTGAATTAATTCTATTATATGTAATATTGGTAAATCAAATTTCTTAAGGTAAAGCTTTTTTGCAATATTATAAGTTTGGTTGCACCCTGAACAATATACACACACTACATCCGCCCCAGTTTTCTTGGCATCATCCAAGTTATCACATGTTGCTTTTCGGATTTTCAAAGCATGGTATGCTGAATCTACAGAAAAACCCGCTGCAATACCACAACATCGCATATTTTCCCGATTATATGGAACTTCAATTATTTCACAACCAATTTTTTGTAATATTTTTCTGGGAAAGTCCATATAATCATCTCCAAACATCTTTGAATAGCAACTATCTTGAATTGTTACCTTTAATCCGAGAGGTTGGGTGACTTTTATATCACCAGATTCTAATTGATTCCACAACCACTCTATATATGATGTAATGGAATCGAACTTGTATTTAAGACCGTAATTTGGAAGCACATTTTTGAAAACATTTGTTCCAGCTGTGCAAAGCACCATTAAATGCTTAGGTTTCAAGATATTAAACCATTTATCTAATCTGGTAGAAACTTGTTTTAATAAATCTGTATAACCAGTTCGAAATAATGTTTCTCCACAACAAT